>JBBRRN010000071.1:0-10873 GCA_038200685.1 Nitrospirales bacterium | reverse complement strand
GCTTTCCTTTCGCGAGCCAGATCGTATCCGACACGACGACTGAATCCGGCCGAGGAATTGCCGATTGGTTCTTCAGCCCAGCCGCGAAGTTCGGACTGCCGATTTCCTCTTCCAGTTCCCAGAGAAATCGAACGTTGATCGGCATTCCTTGCTCAATGGCATACCGTGCGCCGAACAAGGCCGACAGCGCCGGGCCCTTGTCATCCGTCGCGCCACGACCATGGTACAGCCCCATCTCGTTCTTGAATGCAAAGGGCGCCTGCTTCCATTCCGGCTCCTGCGCCGGTTGCACGTCCATATGATTGTAGATGGTGACCGTCGGATGTTGGACTCCGGTCATCCATCCGCCTGACACGATCGGATAGCCACCGGTTTCTACAATCCGAACGTCGGCTCCCAAGTCTGTGAGGAGCTGCCGTGCAAACTCCGCCATGCGACGCATGTCGGGGGCTCTAGCCGGATCCATGCTGATCGAAGGAATTTCCACCATCTGGCCCAGCAGGTCTTCAAACCGGAGGCGGCTGTCTGTGACGTAGCGTTCAAGGCGCGCGTGATCGATCATGGGTGATTCTCCAGAAAAGGTGGGCGAATTATAACGAGTTCGTCGAAAAGGCGGAAGGGACTTCTGCCACGACCTTCTGTAAAATAGAACCGTGGGACAGGACAATACATCTCGTGCACACACGTTGGTCGGTCTCCTTGCCGTCCTCTGGGTTGGGTGGTCTATGATCGGTCCTTCCTGTGTTTCCGCCGCAGAGCCCATCACCATTCGTGAGATCGTCGACGAGCCGAAGTCGTTTCATTTGAAACAGGTCACGTTGCACGGCACTGTGCGCAATGTGACGCCGCTCGATCCCTACAAGCTCCAGGCCGGCACAATGTGCTACGGCGCCTACTTGTTCTACCTGGAAGACGAGACATCCTCGATCAACGTCGCCGTCTACGGACGTTGCGGAGTCCCAACCGTCAAAGACCCAGATGTTGAAGACGGGCAACGGATTGAACTCGCTGCCACGATCCAGTCACCGAGTCACGGGGGCTACTATTTGAGTTTTCAAGGAGTAAAGGTGGCAAGAGAACAGGAAGGCGTCATTCAGGCGGTGGCGGATCGAATCGTTCCGCTGCTCGATGAGGTCAAGCCTCAATGACAGATTCTCCAGGCAAGGTCTCGCCGCAGCACAAGACAATCGGCTGGATCGGCACTGGCGTCATGGGGTCGTCGATGTGCGGCCATCTGCTCACGGCCGGCTATCGTGTGACGGTCCATACCCGCACACAGTCGAAGGCGCAATCATTGCTCGATCGGGGGGCGCAATGGGCTGAGAACCCTCGCGCAGTGGCGACTCAATCCGATGTCCTCTTCACGATGGTCGGCTTTCCCCAAGACGTACGCACCGTCTATTTCGACGAGACTGGAGTCCCAGCCGGGGCGCGAGCCGGGATGATCCTCATCGACATGACGACGACGCAACCTTCATTGAGCCGTGACATTGCAGCGGCTGCCTCAGCGAACAATCTCTCAGCCATCGATGCCCCCGTCTCCGGCGGCGACGTCGGCGCGAAGAATGCATCGCTCTCAATCATGATCGGTGGTGACACAACATCCGTTCAGGCCGCGATGCCCCTCTTCGAACTGTTGGGTAAAAAGATCGTACATCAGGGAGGGCCAGGCGCCGGGCAACAGGCGAAACTCTGTAACCAGATCGTGATTGCCTGCACGATGGTCGGGGTCTGCGAGAGTTTGCTGTATGGCTACAAGGCGGGACTCGATCTGAACCGCATGCTCGAATCGATCCGTGGCGGCGCAGCCGCTTGTTGGACGCTGGAGAATCTGGCGCCGAAAATTCTCCAGCGCAACTTCAACCCAGGATTCTTTGTCGAGCATTTCATCAAGGACATGGGCATCGCATTGGAAGAGGCGAAACGCATGGAGATCGTATTGCCCGGTCTCACATTGGTGTACCAGCTCTACCAGACTGTCCACACACTCGGACACGGTCGCAGCGGCACCCACGCGCTGATGTTGGCGCTTGAAGATCTCTGCAAAGTTCATGTGAGTGCGTCGAAGTAAGTCGTAACCAGAAAATGTCGGTGAGTCATTCCGTCCGGAGCCGATATCCAACTCCCAGCTCCGTCACCAGATAGCGTGGATGGGCCGGGGTTTTTTCCAGCTTGTTTCTCAGCTGGCGCATGTACACTCGCAGATAATGCGCTTCCTCCACGTGCAGCGGACCCCACACTTCCTTCAGAAGCTGACGGTGGGTCATTACCTTGCCGGCATACCGTATCAGCGTAGTGAGCAACTTGTATTCGATCGGCGTGAGGTGAATTTCCTTCGCCGACACAAACACTTGTCGTCGCCCGAGATCCACTTTCAGATCGCCGAGGATAAACACGGGCTCGCCGACGTCGGCGGGCGATCGGGAGGCGTGGCGACGAGCTGCTCGCATTAGTGCCAGGAGTTCGTCGACTCCGAACCGCTTTGTCACATAGTCAACTGCACCGAGGTCAAGCGCCGTAACTTTTACCGATTCCTGGTCGCGAGCCGATAAGACGATGATCGGCGTCGCGGTCCACTCCCGCACTTGACGAATAACCGTACCCCCCTCAAGGTCCGGCAGACCGAGATCCAGTAGGATGAGATCGGGATTTCTCGCTCGGGCCTCCGTCAGGCCATCCTCTCCCGTGGCGGCCTCGTATAGTCGAAAACCATGCGCGGGCAACGTCGCCCGCAGGAACCGGCGAATCTCCGGTTCATCTTCGATGAGGAGCACTGTAACTTCTTGTCCAGACATACAAGGGGCGCCTTCCGGCCACAACTCTTTTCTGCTGTCGATTAGGCCGACTTCGGTTCGGCTTGTTCCGATTCGACAGACGGCTGACGTTCCAACAGTGGGATCGCAAAGCGGAACACGGCCCCCCCTCCGCCTCGGTTCTCAGCCCAGATGCGTCCGCCATGCGCTTCGATGATCCCCCGGCAAATGGTAAGCCCAAGGCCGACCCCTCCTTCTCGTGCAGCCTTGGCACGATAGAATTTGTCGAAGATGCGGACCTCCTCACCGAGCGGAATCCCCGGGCCTCGGTCTGCGACCTCGACGACCACTTCACGATCGCCTGCCGTGGCGGACAGATCGATTGCGCTCCCCGGAGGCGCGTGCTTCACGGCGTTCTCCACAAGATTGATCACGACCTGTTCCACGAGCACTCCATCGACCAGTACCAACGGCAGGTCGGCAGGAAACGCCGTGTTGACAGTATGATCGCGCAACCGTTCCTCCAGTCTGGACAGACCCGCTCCCACCACCTCATCTACGGGGTGCCATTCCTTGGCAAGTTGTACGGCCCCTGCCTCGATTCGCATCATGTCGAGCAGGTTTTTGAGTAAGCGATCCAGACGATTCGCTTCCCGATAAATGGATCGAGAAAGCTCGAGTCGAGCTGGAGGATCGATGTGTCCCTGCTCGTCCAGCAAGCTACTGGCGGCCCCAGTAATGGTCGCCAATGGAGTCCGCAGGTCGTGGGAGACCGAACTGAGAATGGCGTTCCGCATGCGCTCCGTTTCAACGCGCACATGAGCCTGCTGGGCTTCCTCGGACAGGCGCGTTCGTTCGATCGCCAACGCGACTTGGTTGACGAGCGATTCGAGCAAGTGCAGTTGATCGGTGTCCGAGAGTCGGGTGGATTCGGTCGGACGCACTGCCACAACACCAATCGATCCGGTCGAACCGACCAAAGGCAGATACAGAGCGCTGGCCCCCGGGAGTGTATCGGTCCCGAGTCCGGCCCGCTCGTTGTGTTCGAAAACCCATTGGGCCACTCCAGATTCTTTTGGGTCGAATTCAAAATACAGGTGTTCCCCGCGCTGCAGCTGGACCCGTTTGTCGGCATCCGCCAGGAAAATCGCGACCTGGCTGTTAAACACATCTCGAAGATGCTTCGCCGCGAACTGAGCCAGCGCGCCTGTCCCCCGATGCGTGGCCAGATCGCGGCTCAATGCATAGAGGACCGCCGTACGTCGTTCCTGATGACGAGCCAGGTCAGCCTGTTGTTTGGTACGGACGGCCAGTCCGCTGATCGTAAGGGCAACGACTAACATGACGGCAAACGTAAGGAGATACTGAATGTCCGACACGGCAAAGGTTAGATAAGGAGGGACAAAGAAAAAGTCGAACGCGGCGACACTCAGAATTGATGCGAGGACAGATGGCCCTCGCCCATAACGGATCGCCACGAGAACCACTCCCATCAAGTACACCAAGATGAGATTAGCGACGCTGAAATACGGGAACATCAGCCATGCGAGGGCGGTCGAGAGCGCGACACCCACCACGCCAAGCCCGTAGGATGACCACTCACTGTCCCGTTTCATCGCCTGACTCGCCAACGGACGGCTCTCACCAGCCTCGCCAGTGATCACATAAATGTCCGTCTCCCCGCTCTGTTGCACGAGATCAGCCACGACTGAACCGAACACCACCTCCTTCCATCGGGCACGGACCGGCTTCCCAACGATGATCTTCGCCACGTTTCTCGTGCGGGCATAGGACAACAGTTCCTGCGCGACATTGGCTCCGCTCAGCACTGCCGTCTCGGCGCCAAGCAGCTCCGCGAACCGTAGTGTCTGGTTTGCCCGGTCGCGGTCGGCCTGAGGCATGCGTAGATGCCTTGGGGTCTGCACGTACACGGCGATCCATTTCGCATGGAGCCCCGTCGCCATCGTTCTGGCAGCCCTCACCAACCGGGGCCCCCTGGACTTCATGTTCACACAGACCATGATGGTTTCCGCAGTGGGCCACGTACGGACCACGGCATGGTCACGGCGGTACACCTCCATCTGTTGGTCGACCCGCTCCGCCGTCCGACGCAAGGCCAATTCCCGTAAGGCAATCAGATTCCCCTTGCGGAAGAAATTGTGGAGCGCCTGTTGCGCCTGCTCAGGCATATAGACCTTGCCGTCTTTGAGGCGCTGAAGGAGGTCGTCAGGAGGAAGGTCGATCAGCTCGACATCATCGGCCTGTTCGAGCACCGAGTCCGGCACTGTTTCATTCACCCGAACACCGGTGATCTGCGCCACCACATCGTTCAGACTCTCCATGTGTTGCACATTGACGGTCGTATAGACGTTGATATCCGCCTTCAAGAGTTCCATGACGTCTTGCCATCGTTTCGGATGCCGGGAACCAATGGCATTGGTATGGGCCAGCTCATCCATCAGGATGAGCTGAGGATGCCGGGCGAGCGCTCCGTCCAGATCGAATTCCCGCAAAGTCGTTCCGCGGTGTTCGACCATGCGTGGTAGCAGAATCGTCAGCCCTTCCAGCAGGGCCTCTGTTTCCGTACGACCGTGCGTTTCGACCCACCCGATTATCACATCGACCCCGTCACTCCGTTGCTCGTGCGCAGCCTGCAACATCGCGTAGGTTTTCCCCACGCCCGCCGTGGCGCCGAAAAAGACCTTGAGCTTACCGCGCGCCTGCTTGGCCTCTTCAGCCTCTACGCGCCTCAGCAAGGCATCGGGATCGGGCCGTCGTTCTTCCATCAGTGTGCGGTCAGTGACACGGAGTGCAGTGTAAATTGGAACGTTCGTATCAGTGTAGAAGAGATGCAAAAATCGGTCAACGTGAGCTCTTGCCGTCTCATGGCAACCCGAGCACAGTTGGTCGTTGGTTCCGGGAATGATCGTATTAGTGGTTCTCTTTCACGTGACGGTCCAGTGCAAGATTCAGTTCCAACACGTTCACCCGGGGTTCTCCGAGAATTCCGAGCTGACGTCCTTCCGTATGCTGAGAGACAAGTTGGCGAACCACGGCTTCTTCCGTTCCCCGGGCACGCGCTACTCGTCTCACCTGGTATGCCGCAGACGCGGAACTGATATGCGGATCGAGACCGCTCCCTGAAGCAGCGACCAAATCCACTGGAATGGGAAGAGGATTGTCGGGGTCGGCGGACTTGAGTGCGTCAATGCGAGCCTGCACGGCTTTAATCAACGCGTCATTGGTCGGGCCTAGATTGGACCCGGACGAGGCGGCGGCGTTGTAGGGAAACGGTGACGTGGCGGAAGGACGGCCCCAAAAATATTTGGGCACGTCGAACGGCTGGCCGATCAACGATGATCCAACCGGCTTGCCGTCGACAAGGATCAGGCTCCCGTTGGCTTGCTGCGGAAACAGCATCTGAGCAAGGCCTGTGATCACTAGCGGGTAAAGAAAGCCAGTGATCAGGGTCAGGGCGACGAGTAATACCAAAGCCGGGCGAAGTTGGGTCCGCATATATGCCTCCTCAGACTAAGCGCAGGGCGACAAGCAACAAATCGATGAGCTTGATTCCTACGAATGGAACAATGATTCCCCCCAACCCGTAGACCAGGAGATGCCGGCGAAGCAGTAGCGCGGCGCCGATCGGTTGATACCGGATACCACGGAGGGCGAGGGGAATGAGGAAGATAATGATCAGCGCGTTGAAGATCACGGCCGACAACACGGCACTAGCCGGTGTAGCCAGTCCCATAATATTGAGCACATTGAGCGCGGGATAGGTCGAGGCGAACGCCGCGGGAATGATCGCAAAATACTTCGCGATATCGTTGGCAATGCTAAAGGTGGTCAAGGCTCCGCGGGTCATCAAGAGTTGCTTGCCGATTTCCACGATTTCGATGAGCTTAGTCGGGTTGGAGTCCAGATCGACCAGATTGCCGGCTTCCTTGGCGGCTTGCGTGCCGGTGTTCATGGCCACAGCAACATCCGCCTGGGCGAGTGCCGGCGCGTCGTTCGTGCCATCCCCCGTCATCGCGACGAGCCGGCCACCTGCCTGCATCTCTCGAATCAACTTGAGCTTGGCTTCCGGCGTGGCCTGCGCCAGGAAGTCGTCCACGCCGGCTTCTGCAGCCACCGCTGCCGCAGTTTGTGGATTGTCTCCGGTGATCATCACGGTCTTGATGCCCATGCGCCGCAATTCGGCAAACCGTTCTTTGATACCGCCCTTGACGATATCTTTCAGGTAGATCACGCCCAGCACATTTGGCCCCTCCGCCACGACCAACGGTGTGCCCCCCTGCTTCGCAATGGTCTCCACGTGTAATCGGACCGCTTGAGAAAAGCGCCCACCCCGTTCCGTCACATAGGCTTCGATCGCGCCCTCAGACCCCTTGCGTATTTCCCGCCCGTTCAAATTGACACCGCTCATGCTGGTTTGAGCCGTAAAGGGAATGAATGTCGCGCCTAACTCGTGCATGTCGCGCGCACGCAATCCATACTGTTCCTTGGCCAGGACAACGATGCTTCGCCCCTCCGGCGTCTCGTCCGCCAACGACGAAAGCTGGGCCGCATCGGCCAGCGTCTGATCGCTTACCCCGTCAGCCGGAAAGAACGCAGTCGCTTGCCGATTCCCCAATGTAATGGTGCCGGTCTTGTCGAGCAGCAACACATCCACGTCGCCCGCCGCTTCGACCGCCTTCCCAGACATGGCGATGACATTGGCCTGCACCATTCGATCCATACCCGCAATGCCGATGGCGGAGAGCAATCCGCCAATCGTCGTCGGGATCAGACACACCAACAGCGCGACTAAGACCGTCACCGTGACAGGGGGCCCCTGGCCTGCCGACTGCACACTATAGAGGGAAAAGGGGAGCAACGTGGCCGTCGCCAAGAGAAAGATGACCGTGAGTGCCGCCAGCAGAATGTTAAGGGCGATCTCATTCGGCGTCTTTTGGCGCTTGGCCCCCTCGACCATGGCAATCATCCGGTCTAGAAATGTCTCACCGGGATTAGCAGTGACCCGTATGACCAACCAATCCGACAGGACACGTGTACCGCCCGTCACGGCGCTACGATCGCCGCTCTCTCGAATGACGGGGGCGCTTTCGCCTGTAATTGCGCTTTCGTTCACCGAGGCGATTCCTTGGATGACTTCTCCGTCGCAGGGGATAAAATCTCCGGCCTCTACCAGGACGACGTCTCCCCGCGTCAAGGCACTCGCCGGGACGATGGAGGATGGAACGCTGAGATACTGGTCGCCGGAGTCCGGCTTGCTTAGCTTCTTCGCGTTCATTTCACGCCGAGAACTGCGCAGTGATTCCGCCTGTGCCTTTCCGCGCCCCTCCGCCATCGCTTCAGCAAAGTTCGCGAACAGCACGGTGAACCAGAGCCAGAGAGATATGGCGAGGATGAACCAGACAGGCGCTTCACCTTTTCCGAACAGCGCCTGGCATAATAGAATTGTGGTCAGCACACTCCCGACCGCAACCACGAACATGACCGGATTGCGAACTTGGTGGCGCGGATGAAGCTTCAGGAGGGATTCCACCATCGCCTGTCGCACAGTCTGAAGATCGAACAATTGACTTCTCTTTCCTTGCGTTGTCATCTCGTAATCCTCCCCGCCAGCGCCGTCATTGGCTCACCATCAGGATATGTTCTATGATTGGTCCTAGGGCCAGTGCGGGCACGAAGGTCAGCGCTCCAACGAGTACGACGACGCCGATCAGCAGTACGACAAACAGCGGCGTGTGGGTCGGCAGGGTTCCCGGCCCAGCCGGTACGAGTTTTTTTCTCGCCAGCGCTCCCGCCAATGTCAACGTGGGAATCGCCAACCAGAAGCGGGAGATCAGCATTGCCAATCCACCGGTCACATTGTAGAAGGGTGTGTTGACACTCAGCCCGCCGAACGCACTGCCGTTATTATTCCCCATCGAAGTATAGGCATAGAGCATCTCACTCAACCCATGAGGTCCCGGGTTGAAAATCGAACTGGTTCCGACGCCCGTCACCGACGCCACTGCCGTAAAACCGAGAACCACCATCGGCATGATGAGAATCAAGAGGGAAGCCATCTTCATCTCATAGGGTTCGATCTTCTTGCCGAGGTATTCAGGCGTGCGTCCCACCATCAGACCGGCCACGAAGACGGCAATAATCGCAAAGACCACCATGCCGTAGAGACCAGACCCAACCCCGCCCAAAATCACCTCGCCGAATTGCATCATGAATAACGGAACCAAACCGCCAAGCGGGGTGAATGAATCGTGCATCGAGTTCACTGCGCCGGTCGAGGTCGCAGTCGTCGCGGTAGCAAAGAGAGCTGAGCGGGCGATGCCGAAGCGGACTTCCTTGCCTTCCATATTGCCGCCGGGTTGTGCATTACTGGCTGCCTGATCGATCCCCAACGCGGCAATGCGGGGATTTCCTGCCGACTCCGCCCAATAGGCTCCGAGAATGAATAGAGATAATACGCTCAGCATCGCGGCGAGAAGGGCCCAGCCCTGACGCGTGTCGCCGACCATCTTGCCGAACGTATAGGTCAAGGATGCAGCGATCAAAGTCTCAGCTAAGAGCAATAGGAAGTCTGTCAGGGGTGTCGGGCTTTCGTACGGATGGGCGGCATTGGCGTTAAAGAACCCGCCGCCGTTTGTTCCCAGATGCTTGATCGCGACCTGCGACGCAGCCGGCCCGACGGCCAAAACTTGCTCAGCCGCAGTCGTGGATTCCGTCTTAGGTTGGCGCTTCTCGTCCAAGATTGCTTGCCCTGTGGCATCGGTGAGAGGCTTGTCATATGTCACGGGCTGGGTCAGCGCAGCCGTGTGATAAGACCCAAAGGTCTGGACCGCTCCCTGGGCTACCAGGATCAGCGCGAGAATTGCTGAGAGCGGCAGCAAGATATAGAGGGTGCTGCGTGTCAGATCGACCCAGAAATTCCCTATGGTCTCTGTGGTCCGGCGCGCCAAGCCGCGAATAAGTGCGACCAGAATTGCCATCCCTGTTGCGGCAGACACGAAATTCTGGACCGTGAGGCCGAGCATCTGGGTGAGGTAGCTCAATGTTGACTCGCCTCCGTAGGCCTGCCAGTTCGTGTTGGTCACGAAACTTGCGGCAGTGTTGAACGCGAGATCGGGAGCCACCGCGCCAAATCCCTGTGGATTGAAGGGGAAAAATCCTTGCACACGTTGTAACGCGTACAAGGCAAACAGCCCGGCGCCATTAAACAGGAGCATCGCAACTGCATACGTCTTCCAATTCATTTCATCGGTTTGACGCACTCCACACATTCGATACACAAGCCGCTCAAGAGGACCCACCACCCTGTCGAGCCCGCAGGATTGGCCTTCGTACACTCGTGCCATATACCACCCCAGCGGTTTGACCAGTGCGAGTAGCACGACGAAGTAGAGTCCGATTTGAACTAGTCCGTTGATCGTCATCAGAACCACTCCGGTTTCAGTAACGCGACCATGAGATAGACCAACAATCCCAATGATAGAATTCCGCCGAGCACGTACATCGCATTCATAGCCGTCCCTCCTTACAGTCGCCCCAGCGCCGAAATGAGCCACGCGGACAACAGAAAAAATATCGCTACGATAGCCAGATAGATGAGATCCACGTGAATACCCCCTTCAATCGACGGCAGAGGAAATGTTGTGCTGCGCTCGCAGAATCTGTCTTATTGTCTGGTAATCCGCCCGGGTAATGTCTATGACCACCACCCGAAGCAGCCCGACCATCCCGAACAGCAACCCTAGGACCGCCAGTGTCATCGAGACTCCCTCACTTTTCTCGGCCCGTCTGAACCATCGCTTCTCGTGACGCATCCCCTGTCAGGTCAAACACCTTATCAAGCTCCGTGTCAGGACGGTGTTAAAACGAACCGAGGGAGTGTTAAGACGATATAAAAATTAACGGCAGAAGCTCATTGAAGAACGTGAAGATGACGCGCCTAAAGAGCAAGTGTGGGCAGGATGATTATCTACATCCAGAAAAGCGTCGTGGAAGTGCGGTTCGAATTGATGGAGAAGGTGCGGGATTTGTCTTTCCCCTCGTGACTCTTTTGACTGGGAGGCCGCTGAAAAACTGTGTTGGTGCGCTAGAACTTAGATGGT
>JBBRRN010000070.1:0-10966 GCA_038200685.1 Nitrospirales bacterium | reverse complement strand
TCTGGAACCACCTCCCTCGCCTGAGTAGCCGCCAGATAAGCCAACACACCACGAGCGATGCTCGGATTGACCCAGAGGAACTCGAATGCAGTAATGAGGCCGTCGCGCCCAAATGGGGTGCTGAACCAGGGGACCCCGGCGTAGGGATATGGGCCGTCTGGCGTGTCGGCAACCATCATGTGGAGGTCGGCAAACGAGCGTCGCAGCCATGCGTTGAATTGCTCATTCGACGTCACGATAAGGCAATCATCGGCTTTCGCGGCGTGGCGTGCGCGCTCTACGATGTCGAATGTGTCTTCATACGAGAGATCACAGGTAAGTGGTTTTTCGATATCGCAAGAGATCGTGAGATCCCACTGCGCCACTTCCCCTGCCGGCAAGAGCGTGTCACAGTGGATCTCACCGGGGAGGACCGCAGTCGGAGCCGGGACACAGCGGATGGTGACCCATCGGTCCACACGATCTAACCCCTCATATCCGAGAGACATTCCATCTTTAAAGGTGACGTCTTCCAAACGTCGGCCTCGCCGGCTTCGCTTTGTCCCGCGGACTTCGAACAGATCGGCAAAATCGGCCTCCACTGAGAAAGAGAGCCGAATCGGAATAGGATCGAGGCTATAGTTGTGAACTCGAAGCCGTTCGAAACAGTGCCCTTGCCACAAAAACCGAGTTCGAGACAGGTGAAGCACACCGCCCGAGATCTCTCCCTGCCCCTCCAGGGTCAGGGTGGGATTCATCAGATCGACGCTCAGCAACACGTTATCTTCTTTGACGGTTGAGCTGAGCAGTAATGGCCGCTCTCCATTGATGGCCAGCTCGAAGCGTGACAAAAAACGTGTGCCTCCGTGGTAGAGGCCTTGCGAGCCTGTTCTGATGGAAAGGATGTCGCCGTTTCCGTCGAACACGCCGAACGTGTCACCCTGCTTCAGAACCTCGATGTGGTCATCGGTCAATGAGGAGGAGGTGATGACAATGCTGCATTGATCGTTCCGACGATACACGTTTTTCATAGGGCCCTCTCTCGGTTTCGGATTGACCGGCTCAACCAGCCTCCGAAGAAGGCCGTCAGCAGAAAGGTCGCGCCAATGCCCGCTATTCCCGTCGATTCACCAAACCGCTCTGTGACTTGCCCGAAGATGCTGATTCCACTGATGGCGGCCGTCATGGCGCCTGTACCATATAGACCTAGCACGCGCCCCACCATCGTGCGAGGCGTCAGCTCTTGCACAACACCCCAGGCGATGGGAGTAAAGGCTCCCATCCCTCCTCCGATCATGATCATGAGAAAGCTGACTACGTAGAGGTCTTTCATCCAAACGAGCGCGACGATCGCCACCCCGCTCATCGCACTCGCCCAAAAGATGATATTGACTCGGTCGGCGAGAGTCCGTTCTGTACACCACAGAAGCACGATCGACATGATGAGCAATCCAATTCCCAGGGAAGACCAGAGGTAGCCCACCTCGACCGGCCCTAGACCTAACAGCTTTCTTGCGAAGACAGGAAACAACGTCGAGAGCGCGCTGGCGCCGAATCCGTAGCACCCCGCAGTCATAATTAGCAGCAGGATGACGCGCTGTTTGGTCACGACGAAGACCAGACCTTCCATGAAGTCTTGCCACGCTGAACCACCGGTTGTGTGTGTCTCTACAGCACCGGGCTGCGTGGTCCCCAGTCGCACCATCCCGAGACATAACGCGGCCGCGAAATACGTGATGGCGTTCAGACACAACACTTCTTGCGAGCCGAACAGCGCAATTCCGATTCCACTCACTGCAGGACCGAAAATGATCCCCAGGCTGGTTGTGCTCTGAATCAGAGCATTCGCGGCTGTAAATTTCTCGCGTGGAACGATCAGAGGCACCGACGACATCAGCGCAGGACTGAACATCGCCATCGCCATCGCGTCGAGAAGGACAAGGAGATACAGCAGATTGACTGTGAAGGTGTCTGTTGAAACGGCGCAGGGAATGAGTCCCATCAGCACCGCCCGGAACACATTCGACCCGACGAGGAAAAATTTTTTCGGCAAACGGTCCACAAAAACGCCGATGAAAGGACCGAGCACGATAGGAGGAATCGTGTGAATGAGTCCGATGATCGTGGTTTTGACCGGCGAGCCGGTAATCGAATACACGAACCAGAGGAGGGCAAGGTTCGAGACGCCGTCGCCGAATTGTGACACCAGCTGGCTGAGCCATATCAAACCAAAATTTCGTGTAAGGAGGAGGGGACGGCGGGTCTCGTCGGGAACCTGTTCTTCTGTGCCCTTGTGCGCAGAGGTCAGGTTCGTGGTGCGGATGGCCCAAGATTTCACCCCTCACTCTCGATCTTGACCTTATCCGTCTTCACAGCTCTCACTCCCGGAACCTGCTTGGTCGCCTCTACAGCTTCCAACACAATGACTTGGAATCGCACAGTGCCGCTGAGCGACACCACTCCCTGTTCCGTCTTCACATCGAAATTGGCCGCAGTCACGGTGACACTTTTAGCAAATTGCTCTTTGACATGGCGTGTAATGATGTCGTCTTGTTTGTGCGCGATCACTTCCAGCAGATCTTTGGTCACCTCCAGCTTATTCGACACAGATTTCACAGTCGGTACCGTGCTCGCAATTTCCGCCGCCGCGATCTTTTCCGCCTCGGTGGACACTTTCCCCGTCAGCGTTACCTCGTCCGATCCAACCTCCACTTCGATCTCATAGGGAAAGAGGCGTGGATCTCCCAGCAACACGAGCTTGACCGTAAGAATCAGTGAAGAGACAGCTTTCCTCCCTGTGCTCTCTTTTCCCTTTTCTCCCCCTTCTTCTCCGTTCTCTTTCTTCGCCTTGGTCTCATCACTTTTGAATGTCTGCGTATTCGGCTGAGCCTGTTTTGGTTCCTGAGTAGACGGCTCAGCGGAAGGCAGCTCTTTCTGTGCCTTGGCAGGAACCTTGGAGTCCGACCCTTTGTTATGATCGACAGACGATTGAGCGGATAGGATCGACCGCTGCTCACAGCGCGCGAGCACCGGATTCGAAAGTTGACCTATGAGCAGGGTAGACAGGCACAGTGCCGGGAGGACCGCCCCCTGTCCAAATATGATGCGCATGAGTTGGGACCATCTCACATCTCTCAGGTACATTTCCAGCGAAATCAGCCTAAGCGATGAAACACGATGGAACCGACTCACGCCGGAATAAGATCGAGAGCGGCCGTGTCGGGTTGTCGTAGACTGAATGCAGCCGCGACGGTCGCGGTGCCTAACAACAGCACCCCGATACCCACGAGACTCGCTGCAGGTCCGATGGCCTCTGCCATCCAACCGAACCCGGCCATCCCGACCATTGCGGCGGCCATGGCACCGGTGCTGAAGGTGGTAAAGACGCGGCCTAAGAGCGGCTCTGGCGTCAATTCTTGCAACATCGCCCACACCACCGGCGTGAAGATGGCGGTGCTGCCGCCGAATATGATGACAAGAACAGCAGCCAAGACCGGCCCCTGCAGCAAACCAAGCGTACACACCGCGATGGCACCGACGGCGAGAGCGGCAGAAATCAACCGAAGGCGGCTCTGAACATCTCCCTGATTGATCCAACCCAACCAGGCGGATGCGGCCAGCATACCTATCCCAAGCGATGACCATAGCCAGCCAAGTTCGACGGAACTCGCATCGAACAGTTGTGTCGCAAAGACCGGCAGCAAGAGCATAAAGGCGCTCACGCCCAAACTATAGAGGGCAGCGGTAAACATGAGGAGAAGGACGGTTCGATGCTGGACGAAAATAAAACGAAATCCGACCAAAAGATCTTGGAATACCGTGGCTCTATCGGTCGATCGCACACTCGATTGCAGCGTCTCACGCAGGCGAATCGGCATGAGGCACAATGCCGATACCAAGAACGTGGCTGCATCAAGGTACAAGACATTCTGGGCTCCGATCATCGCAATACCCACCCCGCTGATTGCAGGGCCGATCAGGAGTCCGATATTCGTCGTCCCTTGAATCAACGCATTGGCGGAGGTCAATCGAGCCCGAGGTACAATAAGAGGGACAGCCGATGCCAGCGCCGGGCCGAACACTGTGGAGACAATCGACGTTAAGAAGACGAGCACGTAGAGCCATTCAAGCGTCAAGGCATCCATGGCATAGAGCAAGGGAATGAGCATCACCGACCCAGTTCGGATGAGATCCACCCAGATCATTACCGGCTTTTTCCTCATCCGATCGAGATAGACACCGATGAGCGGGCTAAAAATCAACGGCGGAATAGTCTGGAGCAATCCGATCAACGTCATCTTGAAGGCCGACCCTGTCATTTCATACACGAACCACAACAGCGCCACCTTGCTCATACCGTCGCCGATCTGAGACACGACCTGGCCTGAAAACAGAAGGCTGAAATCCCTCGTCCTCAACAAATCCCACCCGGATCCTGTCCGATCTTTCACTGCCTTGTCGTGGTCAGCCACACCAAAACCTCCTCTATTTCTTCTGAACCTGATCCATTCAGCCTGTCAGCATGTTCCAACATAAAGATTCCGAACGCAACCGGCTTTCGTCCAATTTTTCAAACTATCATGCCCTTGACGCTCATCCTTACCACGAAGGACTGGGATTTGATATACCGCTCATCTCGCAGCAGGAGGCCTACTTCCTCCCGCGCAAAAAGACTATTGCTCCACAATTACGGCATTGCCGGAGAACGTAGGCCAGGACACGAAGCTCGCGGCCTCTGCCTCCCGTTCACCTGTGCTGCCAAGCGCCAGCTGTTCATACACCCGGAGATAGTCCTGCGCCATTCGTTCAACGCTGAACCGCTGCTCGAAAGCGAGACGACATCGTCGACGATCAATTCTAGGAATACCTTGGACGGCCGCAGTCATCTCATCGAGCCCCTCGCAGACGAATCCAGTCTCGGTATCATCAATGATTTCAGGAATGGAGCCACGCCGATAGGCCAACACCGGCGTTCCACAGGCAAGCGCTTCAATCAGCACAAGGCCAAACGGTTCTGGCCAGTCATAGGGACAGACGAGCGCCATGGCATTCCCCAGGAATTCGTTCTTTTCTGCGTCTGTAATCTCACCGACAAACTCAATCAATGGATGAGAGAGTAACGGCTCGATTTCTGCTTGAAAGTATTTCTGATCCGCCGGATCAACCTTCGCAGCGATTTTCAAAGGAATCCCTACTCGCTTGGCGATCTCAATCGCATGATCCGGTCGCTTCTCAGGGGCAATGCGCCCCAGAAAAGCCAGATAGCCGCCAGGGTTCTGATTCAGCCCATACAGATCCTTTGGTAAACCGTGGTATACCGTTGCCTGCCAATTTGCCCCGGAGACTGGTTTCCGTTGAGAATTCGAAATCGATACCATCGGCATCTCCGCGTATTCGCGAAACACCGGCTGCAGCTCAGGCAAATCGAGCCGACCATGGAATGTGGTCACGGTCGGGGTCGGATTCCGCCGCGCGAGAGGAAATCCTAAGAAATCGAGATGAGAGTGAATGATGTCGAAGTCGCCGGCTTTTCCCAGCGCCTGCTCCATCAGCATCGTCATCGGTGCGTCCCGGTTAAAGATCCCTTCGTTCAGACGAAGCGCGTGATTGCAGATTGCCTCAAGACGAGCGGCCGTGATCGAATCTCCGCTCGCGAACAGGGTCACATCATGACCGAGTCGTACGAGTTCTTCAGTGAGGTAGGACACGACCCGTTCCGTTCCTCCATAGAGCTTTGGCGGAACGCTCTCCCATAAGGGGGCAACCTGGGCAATTCTCATTGGAATGTTCCTTTCATTATGGGTTTATTTTGCCGATCGAAGTAGAACCACTCTCTCAAACACAATCTTATATGAATATACGCTCTGATTACCGCCGCTGGTATTGGGAGCGCACGAGTTATGACCGACGAGACTCTGTGCTCGACGCACGCCGCCGCCCATCGATTCTCTCGTTTCCTGCAATGCCTCGGGCGACAGGCTGTCCGCTTACTGGCTCAGATACTCCCATCGCACCGCAATTGACACATCGCCATTCACCAGAGGCCCACCATCCGACGGAGGTTGTCCCTGCACCGAAGTGTTCAACCACTACCAGTCCAGCACACCGTTCACATCGCATGGGTCCCTCCTCTCTCACTCGACGTGTCATGCTCTCCTCATACCGCATGTTGTTTAAATCCTGGTCGCCTGTCCCGAGACACAACGCTCTTGCGCCTGTCGAACAGCGGCGAGCAATTCTTCATTCCGAAATGGCTTTTGCACCCAGACAAAATTCTTGCTTTGCAGGGGAATGGAATGCGATCTCAGGTGTTGAGCCATGTCTTCGGGTACCTGCACACCCAGCAACACGATCGGGGGCGAGTCGCAACAGGGTTCCAACAGGTTGAGCCAGGCGAGCTCTCTCTCTGCAGAGGTCGTATCTATATCGAGAATTACCGCACTCACAGACTCCATGTGCTCGACTTTGCCTATTAACGTTCTGACGAACCTCACCTCATAGCCGTTGTGCCGTAGCACTTCGGCAAGAACAGCGCCCAACACTACATCAGCCTCAACGACAACAACTTGTTCTCTCACAATGCATTGCTCCCTATGTCAACGAACCCTCTTGATAGAACATGGAGCAAACCTGATGCCAACAACGTCCCAGACAGCCTGCCATTGCAAAACCTGGAAAGATTAGATGTTTTCATCAAGATGATCGGAGCTGACCATGTACTGAGCTCGGATTGGCTACCAGGATAAGAGACAACTTGCCCCGCAGTAGACATCTTGTCTCGAATTTCGATTGAACCGGGAAACTTGAGGGACTACCATGGCTCCATGCTGAACTGGTGGCACCGACTCAGCCTTCAGATCAAGGTGACGCTGATCGTCATCTTCATCGTCGGCGTTTCCGCTGGCGCGACGGATTGGCTCGAGGCCCGTTCGATCCAGCACATCGTGGAAGACAACGTCCGTGCGGCGGCACTGGCTGTCGGATACTCCGTCGACCAGAACGTCACCAGTCGTGTCCAGCTCTCGAATCGGGAGGCGCGAACTAAAGAGTTGGAGAAGATTATGGCCAATCTGCCGGATCTTCTCAACATCGTGATGTACGAATTTCCAGCTGAACAGGGAGAGAATCCTATACCCATCACAAGCGCGGGCCCCACGGAATTGCTTCTTCTCTCCCACCCGCGCCAAGAAAGAGCGTTCGACCTTATTAAGCGGGTGCGCGAGGAACAGCAGCCCCTAATCGATTATGCGGACCGGAAGAATACCCATCGCGTCTTCCTGGCCGCCCCGATCGTCTTGAAGAATGTCGTGGTAGGAGCGACCTATGCCGAGTTCTCTACCAGGCAAATGGACGAAGCCTTGGAGTCAATCCTGCAAGCCTCCAGAACAAGACGATTGCAGACGGGACTGGCGATCGTAGTAGCCATCAATCTATTTCTGTACTTTAAGGTGCACCGCCCTGTTAAACGACTGCTCACCGCCGTCGAGTCGGTTTCTCAGGGAACCATGACCTCGATCGTCCTTGTTGAAGAACAGGATGAACTCGGAGAATTGGCCGGCACATTCAATGACATGGTGAGGAAGATCCGTGAAGCGACTCAAGACAATGTACAATTGACAGAATCCCTGCGGGAGATGAACGACGGTCTTCAGCAGAAAGTCATCGAGGCGACCGCCGAAGTGCTGGAGAAAAATCGTGCGCTGGCCCAGACGAACGAATTGCTTTCGGCGGCACAGCGCGACGTGGCACGCGCGCAACGACTCTCAGCCATCGGCCAGGTCGCTGCAACCGTCGCCCATAAAATCGGCACCCCGTTGACCGCTCTGTCCGGCCATATTCAACTCCTGGCTGAAGATCAGACATTGAGCACAGAGTCTCGACGACGGTTACAGACCGTGGAGGCCCAGATCGAACGAACGTCCAGAATTATCCAGGATCTCCTGTTATATGCACGGAGGCCGGATCCGGTGCGATCTCCCATCGATCTCAATGGCTGTGTCGCGGAATGTCTCGCGCTCTTCCAGCCGGAATTCGATCGCCAGAAGATTACGCTGGCGACAGAATGGAGCCAGCAGATCGAGAAAGTTGAGGCCGATTCCCAGCAGCTCCATGAGGTGTTCCACAGTTTGATCGAAAACGCGCTCGACGCGATGCCTGACGGAGGGACACTGGTCGTGCGAGTCTCTCCCCACGCTGCGCTCGGACAGCCAGGTCATCGCCCATGGGTCGCGGTGGATCTCGTCGATACAGGCTGTGGGATGAGCGCCGCGCAGCTGGTACAGATTTTCCAGCCATTCTTTACAACAAAGCGGGCCGGGCGTGGCACGGGATTGGGGCTGGCAAGCGCACTGGAAACCGTACGGGCACACGGTGGAGATATCAAGGTAGAGAGCGAGTTGCGAAAAGGCTCACGATTCACGATTGAGCTTCCTGCCGACGGAGGAGCACGCTGATGATGCGACCATCCCGTGTCATGGTAGTGGACGACGACGCCGAGACGCTGGCCTTGATGCACGAGATCGTTGCTAAGGAGGGGTTCGAGGTCGAAACGGCCGAGGACGCGGAGACAGCGCTCCGGCGACTTGAGCAATGGCAGCCTGAACTCGTCATCACCGACATTCATATGCCAGGGATGGACGGGCTCGCATTACTGGCCGCCGTGCGCGAAAAGGAACCGGATATTCCGGTAGTCTTGTTGACCGCCTACGGGTCGCTCAAAACTGCTGTGGATGCCATTAAAGCCGGAGCCTTCGATTATCTCAGCAAGCCGTTTGTCGTGGAGGACATTCGGTTGGTAGTCCGACGCGCACTGGAACATACGAAACTAGTGCGAGAAAATCGTTCCTTACGCGGCCAATTGCGTGACCGATACCGGTTCGACAACCTCGTGGGCTGTAGTGGCGGAATGGTTGCAGTCTACAAAATGATTGCCCGAGTCGCGGAGACGGACAGCACGGTGCTCATCCAGGGAGAGAGTGGGACCGGAAAGGAGTTGATCGCCCGCGCCATCCATGCCAACAGCGGTAGAAGCGGCGGGCCGTTCGTCGCAATCGATACGGGCTCGTTGGCCGAGACGCTCCTTGAGTCTGAACTCTTCGGCCACGAACGTGGCGCGTTTACCGGAGCCGTCGCAACCAAGAAGGGATTGCTGGAACAGGCACATCTCGGCACATGTTTTCTGGACGAGATCGCAGACCTCTCACCCATGATGCAGAGCAAGTTGCTCCGAGCAATACAGGAGCGAGAGATCCGGCGTGTCGGGAGTGAAACACCTCGTGCCATCGACGTCAGAATCATCGCCGCGTCGAAAAAAGCATTGAAACCACTTGTTGAGGCGGGGACCTTTCGCGAGGATCTTTTTTATCGGTTGGAAGTGATCACCATTGTCCTTCCTCCGTTGCGCGATCGGATTGAAGACATTCCGCTTTTGAGCCGGTACTTCGTCGATAAATTCGGGCGAACCAAAGAGAGGCCGGTGACAGGCCTCTCGCCGGACACCATTCCTTTGCTGACACGCTACTCATGGCCTGGCAACGTCCGCGAACTCGAGCATGTGATTGAGCGGGCTATTGCCTTAACCCCCTATCCCATCATTACTCCGGAAGATCTTCCTGAAACGATTCGAACAGCGCCCGTTCACAGCCAAGCACGGGCTCGTGGATGGGACACCCTTCATGATGTGGAAAAGAATTATATTCTTCGGGTGCTGGAGGCCCATCATCAAGACCACGGCGAGGCAGCCGACATACTTGGCATCCACCGCAAGACACTCTTCCGTAAACTCCGCCAGTACGGCAAAGTCTAACTCCGTCACTACTCAACCAGTTCGGGCACGAGACCACGAAGGTGAAGGGTTTTCCCACCATCTTCTTCACTTCTCCAGCCGGTTCGCTCTTCGAATATTACCGATGTGAACATTATCTAGTGGCACATCACCTGCCCAACTGTTGTATTATACGAACCCGACACCGCCTGAAGGCGTAGCATACGGCTTCGACAACGACCACTCGTTATCCTTCAGCACGGCATGATGTTGTCAGATACGCAGACTTGCTCACCGGAGGCTTCGAATGTCAGATTTCTACCAAAACGGTGTGGTCACCGTACTTCACCGCCTTGGGCAGTCAAACGTCAACCAGTTGGAGCAAGAGTTGGCGCGTTACGGGCGCGTCAATCCCATCGCATTGGTCCTCCCCTCCCTCTACTCAGAATTGGGACGCCCGGCATTGAAAGCCATCGTGGAGACCCTCAAAACTGTGTCGTATCTCAATGAAATCGTCATCTCCTTGGATCGAGCTTCGGCCTTAGAATTTCGTCTGGCGAAGCAATTCTTTTCTGTCCTCCCCCAGCGGGTTCGTCTCATCTGGAATGACGGTGCGCGCATCCAAGCCATCCTCAAGGTCCTGGTCGATCACAACCTCGATATCGGCCTACAGGGCAAGGGACGGGGCTGCTGGACCGCCTTCGGATATGTGCTGGCCAGAAATCACAGCCAGGTCATTGCACTCCACGACTGTGACATCACAAGCTATAGCCGTGAATATCTGGCGCGCCTCTGCTATCCCATCGCCAATCCCAATCTCGGGTATGAGTTCTGCAAGGGCTATTACAGCCGAGTGACCGACCGCCTCAATGGCAGGGTAACGCGCCTGTTCATTACCCCGATGATCCGAAGTCTCCAACAGCTTGTGGGGCCTCACGCACTCCTGACGTTTCTCGACAGCTTTCGTTATCCTCTGGCCGGTGAGTTTGCCATGGTGCGGGACCTGGCTTGGACCAATAGAATTCCAGGGGACTGGGGACTTGAAATCGGCGTCCTCGCGGAAGTCTATCGGAACTGCGCCTTGCGGCGCATTTGCCAAGCCGATATTGCGGACGCCTATGACCATAAACACCAAGAACTCTCTGCCCATAATCCCGATGCCGGCCTCCTCAAGATGTGTGTCGACATTACGAAATCGCTCTTCAGGAATCTTGCAAGCGAAGG
>JBBRRN010000069.1:0-10994 GCA_038200685.1 Nitrospirales bacterium | reverse complement strand
GAATCCTGGCTATATCAAGGGGTGCGTCCCCGGTGTGCGAGAGAATGGGGGGCAGTATACCCATGCGGCGATCTGGGCGGCTATGGCGTTCGCCGCATTGGGAGACAGACGGCGGGCGTGGGAGTTGTTGGCCATGATCAACCCGGTCAATCATGCGAGATCTCCGGAGGCGACCGCGACCTACAAGGTGGAACCGTACGTGGTCGCGGCAGATGTCTACGCGGTCTCGCCGCACACTGGCCGTGGTGGATGGACGTGGTACACGGGCTCGGCTGGCTGGATGTACCGGCTGATCGTGGAATCACTCCTTGGGTTGAGGCTAGAAATAGATAGGCTACACGTTGTTCCGTGCCTCCCCACGGATTGGAAGGGGTTCACGATACACTATCGATGCCGAGAAACGGTGTACCATATCACCGTGCTGCAAACACGCGCGGGGAACGGCGAGACGAGCATGAGGGTTGATGGCGTCGAGCAACACGATAAGGCTATTCATCTTGTGGACGACCGTCGGGAGCATTTCGTTGAGGTGCACGTACCGGTTGTCGAAGTTAACTGAGTGTAACCTCTTACGCCACAATCAGAAAGCGTTGTGCACTGGATCAGCATATCTATTTGAATGGGCCCTTAGAATCATTGAAGTAACCAGGTCGCATGTAATACCGCTTGGTGGGCGTGACTACCAGGACGGATGCGGACCGGTTTTTGAAGACACAGGATTTTTCGGATGTGCAACAGACTTTTCAGCACAGGCCGCCAACCTAAAAGGAGATATGCGATCACACCCGAAGCCCAAATTCAGAAGATGAAATCATCACGCAGGCGATTACTCAGCGGTCAGTAATATAGACAACACATGCTGATTGTGTCGTACTCCGTTCCGCTATGACGCGAGACGGACGGACACTGGATCCCGGCACTCTGGAGACCATCCGCACGATGGCCGTCGAGCGCGTGCGCCCGAGCGAGGTGATCGCCCGCTACGGCTTTCATCGCTGCACGCTCTATCGCTGGCTCACGGTGGCACGTGGGCGTGGCCACGGACTCCACGCGCACGCGGCGCGCCCCGCGACCGGCCGCCCACGGACCCTGACCGCGCGGCAGGAACGACAGGTATTTCGCTGGATCAAGGGAAAAAAAACCGCGCTTGACCAGGGTACCCCAGATGCTGGGACTGCCATAGGTCCGCAGGGCTCTCGATAGATCACTCGGATGCCTGAGCCCGCGGCACATCAGCCGGATCGGCTCGCGACGACCATGCTCCTGGATCGCGCGGTACCTCATGGGGATTCTCTAGCGAAGCACGCCGCCGCATGTTGTGGAAAATCTCGTTCCTTCCGGAGCGTCTCATCTCCTCGGGTGAGCCGTGTCAGCTCGTCCTGTTCGGCCCACATCGCCTGGCGCGTGCGGCCCTGGGATTCGACCTGTCGCGGCTCGCTCCTCCAGCGATACAGCGCCTTGTCAGAGATTCCGAGCTCCTGGGCCACCGGCCGACCCGATTCCCGTGTGAACCGGACGGTTTCGGATCAGTAGGCCATCGGTATATTACCGTTCCACAGTTTCTGACGATAACTCAATTCCAGAGAGGAAACAGGAGCTAACCTAGGGGTCCATCCACCTTGGAAGGCCACCCCTACATAGTCGGTATTGTTGATGTTGAGGGCTACAGATACAGTGAGCGGAATTGCTGCTGGAGGAATTCGCTGAGTGAGATTTTGGGTCGCAATCAATCGCTTGAGGTGTGGGAATTACTTCATTTGGGTCTCACGCAAAGCATTGGAAGTGCTTAATTCCTAGGGCTGGCTGATATGGCACAAACGTAATGGGAGTGGCTGATGACCGACCGATGGCGCATGCGTGTACGATATTCGTAGTAGGCCCAGCTAGATCGATCCAAAGTGGAAAAGGTTCACTCTGAGCGGTGCGGGGATACTGGTTGTGATGGATCGAGCTAAGGTGTTGAACAAGTATTGAGGTTTACGTGTTGGCACCGATCGGCCTTGCCGAAACTCCGATATTTCTAGGAGTTCGTTGGGCGAAGATATTACTATTAAGAAAAATCAATTGTTGAGTGTGCATATTTCATTCGTCGGAAGGTCCGGTTTTAGCAGGCTCTTGGAAAACCATTTGGGAATAGTAGAGCTTCGGTAGTCCGAATATATGGCACAGCAGGAGAACGCTCCTCCGGGATGCTCAAGATGTTGCCCAGTAATGCCGAGGCGAATGAAGGGTCGAAGGAGTACTTTCCGGGGTCGCTGAGGGTTTGAACGACGTTAGAACGCAAGGTAGCGAAATGAATCGAACTTGCATAAAGACATTTTGGCAGGGAGTTCTAGCGCTGATTATCCTTGGAAGCGTGAACGGGTTTGCCACTCCACGATTGACGCAAGCGGACCAGAGTCGAAGGGGGCAAGAAGCAACACCCGCCGATCAACCCGACGAGAAGACATCGTTGATTGTGACGCAGGATTATTTCCTTGGCCCCGAGGATGTTCTCGACATCACAGTGTGGAAAAACGCCGATCTTTCCAAGCAAGTTACAGTCCGTCCTGACGGGAGAATTTCGCTTCCCTTGATCGGAGACATCACGGCGGTGGGGAAAACCGCAGCCCAATTGTCTGGTGATATTTCGGCAAAGTTGAAAGAGTATAAGGAAAACCCTTCAGTATCGATCGTTGTAAAGGAAGTAAATAGCTACGTGATCTATGTGTTGGGAGAAGTGTCGAAGCCAGGAAAGTACCCTCTCAAGAGCAAAACGACGTTGCTCCAGGCCATTACAATTGCGAGTGGCCTTACGCCCAATGCGGCCAGGAACAAGATCGTGGTGTTCCGCTTTGCGAAAGATGGAGGAGGTAGGATTAAGATGAAGGCCAGTTACGATGACATTGTGCTGCGAGACGGCACTACTCAAGACATTGAACTCAAACCAGGGGACCAAATCGTCGTACCTTCTGAAACAATGGTGTTGATGCCATGAACTTATGGACAATGTTCGGTACTAAGACAGTTCACATGATGTTGATCGCTGCTCTGTTGGGCTGCGTGGGTGCGTGTTCCGAGCCATCAAGAGAGATTATTGCGGAGGCCGGCAGCGCCAAGAAAGATTTCTTGCTGGGGCCTGAGGATGTGCTCGACATTGTGGTTTGGAAAAATGAGGATCTCTCTCAGAAGGCCGTAGTGGTGAGGCCTGATGGCATGATTTCAATGCCATTGATCGGAGAAATATCGGCAGGCGGACTGACCTCGAATCAACTGGCGAGCCAAATTGCATCGCGATTGAAGGAGTTCAAGGAACGCCCCGCCGTGACCGTGAGCGTGAAAGAAGTTAACAGCTACTACGTGTATGTTTTGGGGGAAGTGGTCAAGCCCGGCAAGTATCCACTCAAGTCACATGCGACCGTCCTGCAGGCAGTGGCGGTCGCGAATGGGTTCACGGTCTATGCCGCGAAGAATAGAATGCAAGTGATTCGGAATGTGCAAACCGAAGATGGAAAGTCGCACGAAATCAGGATTCCGGCCCGATATGATGACCTGTTGTCTGGACGTGGAGAGATCGGAAATTTCATCCTCAAGTCAGGCGATGTGGTGGTCGTGCCCTAGAGGCATGGCATAGATGTATGGCGTGGCGGAAGAGAGGGATAGTAATTGGGATTATTGGGACTACGATATACGGGATGGCGATGATTCATCCAGGTCCCGTTCGCGGACAGGTAGGTATTTCCTCGACGCCAGCACCGAAAGCTGTTGCAGGACCAGAGACAAACATTATTCCTTCGGTCACATTGTCTGAACGGTATGACAGTAACGTATTTTTTGCCCCTGGTGGTAACAATGAGGACTATGTCTCGACGGTCTCTCCGCAGCTAAAGGTGGTTCATAAGAGGCAGCTGGTAGAAGGCACGGTCGGCGGCGGAGTCACTGCCGAGGCGTATGTGAAAAATCCCCGGCTCAACTATGTGGGGTTCAATGGTGCAATAGAGCTGAATCTCGATGGGGCTATGAGCGAACTTGTGCGAGGATTGGGATTGAAAATATCAGATACATACATCCAAACGCCTCAACTGCCATCATTTGCTGCTCCAACTGGTGGAGGGCAGCCCGCGCAACCATTTGCGCGAGGGATCCAGGCCCAACGGGCGAATTCCTCCACGAACGTTGCGAAAGTGGTGGCATCCTATGAGGTATCTCCAGTACTAAGTTTCACCTCAACGTATACAGATCAACGAATACGATTCGGGAGTCCAACTTCTTCACCAACCGGAGGGGTACAGACCAGCGGCATCGACACAACCTTCCAAACTGTAGAGTCTGGGCCCGTTTTCAAGGTGTCCTCAATGGATACATTAACTCTGTATCATCTATACCAAAAAGGGGCGTTTGGGAGCCAGGGCTCCAAGAGCGACTTCTCTGCGCATGGTGCGAATGCAGGGTGGACCAGCTTCCTTACACGGACGCTTACAGCAAGTATAACTGGAGGAGTAACGGTTTTTAGTACAAGCAACGATCTTCAATATCTTGGCTCTGCGTCTTTGCTGTGGAAAGGACAGGATACCGATCTTACGCTTTCCTATAGGAGAGCGATCATGCCGAGTATTTCTGTTTCCGGAGTGCCATTGCTGAACCAAGGCGTCACTACAACTGCGACGCATCGCATAACGGAGTCTTTTTCAGTTTCACTCAACGGGAATTATGCGATCAGTCAGTCGGTCTCAGATAGTTCGGTCCTGAAGTTTGAATCGTATTCTGTGACGCCGAGTGTGGACTACAAGGTGAGTCGAATCATGACGGCGTCATTGTTTTATACCCATAGCATGTTTACCCAAATAACTTCGTTGCAAGAGTCCAGTTTTGATCGAAATCTTGTCATGCTGAGAATATTCGCGGAGTGGAAATGAGTACGGACGAGCCTGCCTCGAATGAACCGGCATCGGTAGCAATGCAAGTCTACTGGGCAATGATTGTCCGGAGGAAATGGTTGGTCATTGGTTCGATCCTGGCTGGCATCGTGGTAGCAGGTGTGCTGTGTTTTTTGCTACCAAAAAGTTATCGCTCAAGCACATTAATTGTCATAGAAAACCAGAAAATTCCTGATGACTATGTCAAAGGGATTGGGGGGGCGAGCGTCGAGGAACGACTAACGCTGATCCAACAGCAGGTCATGAGCCGAACGTTGCTGAGCCAGATCATCGAAGAGTTTAAGCTCTATGAGGGTAAGCTAGACCAGGAGATTCTCGAATCATCGATTGAGAAAATGCGAAAATCAATTAAGGTGGAGACCGTTGGAACGGTTGGCGCTAGGGGGAAAAGCGTTGAAACCATTACCATTTCATTCTTGAACAAAGATCCGAAAACGGCCATGGATGTCACCGCGAAACTTGGCTCATTGTTCATCGAAGAAAACCTGAAAGTGCGTGAACAGCTCGTGACGGGAGTATCTACTTTTCTAGAACAAGAATTACATGACGCGAAACAAGCCTTGGAAGCTCAAGAGCAAGCGATTAGTCAGTACAAGTCAAAGCATATTGGGCTTTTACCTGAGCAAATGGAGGCCAACCTCAGATCGCTCGATCGGTTGCAAGCAGATCTTAATGCCACAGATGAACTGACTCGTAGCGTAACTGATAAGGTGAGTTTAGTGGAGAAGTCCATCAAGGAATATGAGGCAAACGGAACCACGCAGGGTACTTCTAGCGCGACAACGACCAGTCATTCCGGTATGGACCCGCTTATAGGAAGGCTACGCGAGTTGGAAAGAAATCTTACCACTCTTTTAGCCTCAAATTACACCGAAACCTATCCAGACATTGTGGAGGCAAGGCAGGAAATCAAGAGTGTGAAGAAACAGCTTGCTGCAAAATATGGGGAGGCCGGAGAAGAAAAGGATGGCGATGCAGCTAAGATATTCGATCCCTATTTGAGGGAATTGCTCAAACAACGAAATGAACTGCGCGTTGAATTGTCTTCTGTAAAGGACCGTCGACGAAGGCTCGCGGAGCATCTTAAGGAATTTGAGTATCGGGTAGAGCAAACGCCATCGCGCGAGCAGGACATGATGATCCTCAAGCGTGACTATGAGAATATGCAAAAGAATTATCAGGCGTTACTGGATAAACGGCTGAACGCCCATGTGGCAGAGAACTTGGAAAAACGCCAAAAGGGCGAGCAGTTTCGGGTATTGGACCCGGCCAATCTTCCTCAAAAGCTCGATACGCCCAATCGACTACTCCTTATGGCGTTGGGGTTGCTGGGGGGATGCGGACTGGGAGTAGGCCTTGCGATAGGACTTGATCAATTGAATCCGACGTTTACACGCCGAGAGGAAGTGGAAGGGTTGCCGGGGATACGAATCTTGGCCACTATTCCAAATTTTCATTCCATGCATCCTCAGATAAGTCAGCAAGCCCAGAGTTCTCTCATCAGTGCCGATGTAGACTCTGCCCTGCCCGGGGTACGAGCTGGCTGGAGGTCCCCATCATCCTGGATAGCAGGAGCACGCAATGAGGTGGCGACTTCGTCACAGCTCAATCTCGTTGCGAAGTGGCAACCCCATTCGATCGCTGCCGAACAATACCGCACCGCCGCAACAAAGTTGCTGTTGTCGACAGAGGGTCATGGCTCGACAGTGATTGAAGTAACCAGCGCCCTCAAAGGGGAAGGGAAGACGACCACTGTTGTGAACCTCGGTTATACACTTGCCCGGAACCTTGGCAGGAAAACGCTGCTGATCGATTGTGACTTTCGCTGTCCCACGCTCCATGAGTATGTCACTATACCTGCACAGGCAGGGCTGATCGAGCTATTGAATGGCGAGGCCTCTTTGGAGAATTGTCTTTCCGCCATTGACGAGGTGCCTTGTTCGATATTGTCGATTGAGAGAACAGGCGCGGACTTCAACGAGCTGACAAGGATTCAGCAATTGAAAGCCATGTTACCCAGGATCCGAATGAACTTCGACTATGTCATTATCAATACCCCGCCGGTATTGCCAAGTGCATCGGTGGGAATATTGGCGAGTTTGGCCGACTTTCATATAATGGTGATTCGAGCTGGAACCACGCCAAAACATGTTGTGAAGCAAGCCTTCAAGATGCTTGGGTTGAGCGGTGGAGCGCATGTGATTCTCAATGCAGTTGAGGGGAAGAGCATGCCGACCTATATGTATGGCTATCCCATGTTCCAGAATACCAGTGGTAAGCAATCGATAGAAAGTACGGCAAGATGAAGCTCCACACCGTAAGCTATGTGGCATCCTGCGAAACCATTCGAGGCCCCTACTCTCATTCGCCTAGGCGATGGAGAGATTTTCCTTTCCTTGCCTATTCTGTCGAGGCAGCGATTTCTGCTGCGAAGGCTGGAGCCCCCGCAGCAAGCTACGGAGTATTCGGCGAAGGAGAATAATCCCTCCGACTGAATCTGTGGCGGACGAGTGGGAGGGGGAGGTGGAGTGAGTGGAGATACCGGGATACACCGGAATGGCGGCAGCCTAAGTTCTTCCTACCCTCAGTCTCCTGTTTCCCATGAGTTAGTAAGAAATACTTGTTGAGAAACGGGCTTGTGTTGCCCATGTATCAGAATGAAACCTCGCGAGGAAAATTAGGTTGAGTTACAGTTCAAACAGGAAGGATGGCATGACGAAGGTGAAGGTGAAGATGCTGTTCTAAGATAACAGGTTTGCACGCGTCGAGGTGGGAACGCATTATCAGTCGTCAGCTATACTAGAAGGGTTCTGACCCCTGTGAGATAAGGTGGCAATCGGACGGAAATAAGTTAGGCAGTGATCGATGCTACCAAGAAATGGCTGAAACATGTCATGCAGAATCCATGGCCCTTCAAGAGGGGGCAGATTTTGCGTGTTCCTATAATAGCGCCACGCTCGCGGGGCTTGAAGCCGCATTTGTGTGGGAAGCAACAGACAGAAACAGGGGAATCTTGTTTCTGGATGTATTCGGAATCCATGCAAAGCTGAACATGAGCACCAATCAAGTAAGCCTGACTCTAGTCTTGTAACGACTGATACTGTCGTAAGCCATCGGAGAATTACATGAAAAAAGCGAGAGAGAAGCCACCTAATGGGATAGTGATGGGGAGGCTAAGATCTTCAGACGGGCCGAAGAAGTCTGACAATAACCGGACCTGTAGTAATGTCGCACTTAGCAATCACTCAAAGAGTGGTGATTCGCAGGCCAACGGAAACCTCTGCATCGCACCGGATGTCAAGTTGGGGGAGAATGTGAGGCTCTCGAAATTCATCAACCTTTATGGCTGCGAGATCGGTGACGATACAAAAATCGGAGCCTTCGTTGAGATTCAAAAGAATGCCAAAGTTGGCAACCGGTGCAAAATATCGAGCCATACGTTCATTTGTGAAGGCGTAACGATTGAAGACGAGGTTTTTGTTGGACACAATGTCACGTTTATCAACGACTCTTTCCCTCGAGCGACGAGCGCAGCAGGTCTCCTCCAGACTGAAGCAGATTGGAAGGTTGAAGTCACGTTGGTCAAGAAGGGTGCATCGATTGGATCGGGAGCGACTATCCTGGCGAATGTGGTGATCGGCGAGAATGCGTTGATCGGCGCCGGTTGTGTGGTGACTCGCGACGTGCCGTCAAATGTGATCATAGCCGGCAACCCAGGGAAAGTAGTGCGTTACCTTAAATCCGGAGACAAACATGAGTGACGAGAAAATTCCATTCCTTGATCTGGTTATGGTTCATCGAGGGCTGCAAGATGAGTTCGTTGACGTCCTCAAGACCGCCCTCAGTACTGCAGGATTTATCGGTGGTCCTATGGTGAAGGGATTTGAAGAGGACTTTGCTCAGTTTTGCGAATCGCGATTCTGTGTGGGGGTTGGCAGCGGTACGGATGCCTTGCGGTTTGCTTTGATTGCGGTAGGGGTACGCTCTGGCGACATCGTGGTGACAGTGCCAAATACATTTATTGCCACGACCGAGGCCATATCCCAAACTGGCGCTCGTCCTGATTTTGTCGATATCGACGAGCGGACCTATAACATGGATCCAGGGAAGCTCCGCCAGTATTTAGAGAAGGAGTGTTCGTGGGATTCAGAAGCAAAGCGGGCCTTCCACAAGCAAACAGGTTGTCCGGTGACGGCAGTCGTTCCTGTACATCTCTATGGCCAGATGGCTGATATGGACCCCATTCTCGATCTGGCGGCCCAATATAATCTCAAAGTCATTGAAGATGCGTGCCAGGCTCATGGCGCGGAGTATTTCTCTAAGAAGGAAAACCGTTGGCGCAAGGCAGGTTCCATGGGCCATGCCGCAGCATTCAGTTTCTACCCGGGCAAGAACTTGGGTGCATGTGGGGAGGCTGGAGCGATCACGACCGATGATGAACTGTTGGCGGAGGTATGTGGTCTTCTCCGCGATCATGGTCAGTCGAAGAAGTACTTTCACGACATTGAAGGCTACAATGGCCGGCTTGATGCCATTCAGGCTGGTTTCCTGCGAGCCAAACTCCGGCATTTGAAGAAGTGGAACGCTCAGCGCAGAGAAATTGCAGAGAACTACAACAGGCTGTTGACCGGATCCGAGGGAGTTGTCACGCTTCCTCATCAACCGGCATGGTCGCGATCAGTGTTCCATCTTTATGTCGTCAAGGTTGCCGACCGCATTCAGCTGCAGAAGAAACTGGATGAGGCGGGAATCGGAACCGGCATTCACTATCCGGTTGCGCTCCATCTGGCAAAAGCCTATGAAGGGATGGGATTCCGTGTCGGAGACTTTCCTGTGACTGAGAATGCGGCCTCGCATATCCTGTCTTTTCCGATGTTTCCTGAATTAACTGCTCATCAGCAAGAACGTGTAGTGAACGAGGCGCTGAGAGCGCTAAGTGCTACTTCCTGCCGCCAGGCTGGGTGAAGATTGTCCTCACCGGTGCCATTAGTCGTGGGTGCCAGCGATCATGGCAGGTATTCTGTCAGCGCGCGGTCCGCAGCGCTAAGTTGATAAATTGCTAGAGAAATCTCTATTTGGGCTCCGTTGAGCGTGAGGGAGGAAATTAAGACACGCCAAATTCTGGCAGGCGTGGCAGTGGCACTATGTGTCGCTCTCCTTATTTTCTTGAACATGCCTTCATTTGCTAGCTGTCGGGCTAGCGCGCCAACAACGGCTGGAGAGCATTGGTTCCGAGCGACACAGGTGGTTGTTCAACCTTGGATGGGGCCACACCATGTATATGGGGTTTTCAAGATCCCGGAGAAGTACAAGTTCCACCACCTCTACTCAAATAAGTTGATTATAGATGGGGTACGAGCTGAGTTTTCAGGCGGAAGTCCGGAAGACGAAAATATCGACTTGGGATCGCCTGGGGCTGGGTTCTATCTAAAAATGGTTTACATCCCAACGCGCGATGCCTTGTGGCTATTGATGACCGGAAGATTTGGTGAGCTGGGCAGGCTATGCCACTGGTGGTTGGTTTTTGCTGAAAGGGCTGGGTAGTCGAATTTTATGCAATAGGTGTGAAGCAAAAGCCATGAGTATAAATCAAGAGCTTCTTAATAAGAATTCGGCGGCGAAGGGGGTTCGTATTTCATATGTGTTAATTTCTCCTGCTCGGAATGAGGAAAAGAATATCGAGAGGACCATCGAGTCCATGGTTAAACAATCACAACTACCATTGAGATGGGTCATTGTAAATGATGGCTCAACTGATTCAACCGCAGACATCGTTAAGAAATATCTCCCGTTGTACAAATGGATGGAGTTGGTCGAAATGCCATCCCGTCGGGATCGGAGCTTTGCGGCGAAGGTAAACAGCTTCAACGAGGGTTATAAGCGAATCAAACATTTGGAGTATGAAGTAATCGGAAATCTCGACGCGGATCTGTCCTTTGAAAATGACTATCTAGAGTTCTTGATGGAGCAGTTTGTGCTTGATCCGTCGCTCGGGGTTGCTGGGACAATCTTTAAAGAAGACGGAGGCTATAGCACGGACAAAGATAGCTTTGAGGGGGATACCCATGTTCCAGGGGG
>JBBRRN010000068.1:0-11134 GCA_038200685.1 Nitrospirales bacterium | reverse complement strand
TACCAGAATGTAACAGTCTAGGGCTCGCGCTCATGGGAGGAAAGAGCCTCGAGGAGGCATTCGACGCGATCAGGGAAGAGGCGGTGCAGGCCGTCATCATTCTGGAAAACAATTTGTATCGCCGGGCAGATCCGGCGTTGGTGGATGCCTTCCTTGACGGCGGGAAGCAGGTCATCGTGCTGGATCATCTGGAACACACGACGGTCACGAAAGCCGACATGCTGCTCCCAGTCGGTTCCTTCGCCGAAACGGACGGGACGCTGGTGAACAACGAAGGGCGTGCGCAGCGTTTCTATCAAGTGTTCATGCCGGAGGGGGATGGTCAGGAAAGTTGGCGCTGGATCAGAGACCTGGCCCGGGCCTCTTACCGACCAGATTTGAGCGACATGGCGAGTTGGAACCAGCTGGATGATGTCGTCCGTGCGATCTCTGCGACGTTGTCGGTGTTTCATCGGCTCACGGAGGTGGCCCCCTCGGCGGAGTTGCGCCTGGTTGGGCAGAAGATCCCCCGTCAGACGTTTCGGGTCAGCGGGCGCACCGCCATCCGACCGCTTCCGATGTTGCAGGATACGATGCACGAACCGGCACCGCCGGATGATCCAGATTCACCGCTGGCCTTCTCCATGGAAGGCTATCCCGGGCAACCGCCCTCGCCGCTGGTGCCCCATTATTGGTCACCGGGCTGGAACTCGGTTCAATCGCTGAATAAATTCCAATCCGAAGTGGGCGGAGCCCTGCGGGATGAGAATCCCGGCATCCGCCTGCTTGAACCGACAGGCCCGTCAAAGCCGATGTATTTCACGAACATCCCAGAGCCGTTTCACAGGCGCGAAGGCACCTGGTTGATCCTGCCATTGTGGCACCTCTTCGGCAGCGAAGAACTGAGCGCAGAAGCTCCGGCCCTGGGCGAACGCATTCCGAAACCTTCGCTGGCGCTGCATCCTGATGATGCACGGAGGCTGAACGTACAGGCGAACGGGCGCGTGGAGATGACCCTCGCGGGGCGGCGCGCTTACGTACGCGTCATGATTACCCCTGCGATGCCCCCGGGCACCGCCGGCCTTACGATGGTTCGCGAGTGGTCCGCGGCGCGGCTCCCCCAATGGAGTCCGCTCACGGTTGCCTGAAAGACATGAAGGAGTTTCTTGTCACAGTCGGTAGCATCTTGGTCTTGCTGATGGCCCTGCTGACGTTCGCGGCGTTGCTGGTTTGGGCAGAGCGACGACTCCTGGGACTCTGGCAAGACCGTTACGGCCCGAATCGGGTCGGCCCATTCGGCCTGCTCCAGGTGGTGGCGGACATGATCAAGCTTTTCATGAAAGAAGACTGGGTGCCGGCGTTTGCTGACAAGACCCTGTTTGTCCTCGCGCCCGCCATTATCATGATCACGATCTTGATGTCGTTCGCGGTCGTGCCTTTCACCCCGTCGCTCGTCGTGGCGGACCTGAACGTCGGGCTGTTGTTTGTCCTAGCCATGTCGTCCCTCACGGCCTACAGCGCGGTGCTGGCTGGATGGGCCTCCAACAGTAAGTATGCGCTGCTCGGAGGGCTACGGGCCTCGGCCCAAATGCTGAGTTATGAAGTGTTTATGGGACTGTCCGTCATGGGCGTCGTGATGTTGGCCGGGTCGTTTAACCTTCGCGAGATTGTCGATGCCCAGCAGGGGCTGTGGTTCTGCATTCCCCAGTTCCTGGGGTTCGTGGTCTTCGTGATCGCCGGCTTTGCCGAGACTAAGCGGGTCCCTTTCGACATCCCCGAAGCCGAAGCTGAACTGGTGGCCGGCTACCACACCGAGTATTCCGGAATGAAGTTCGGGATGTTCTTCGTGGGGGAGTATCTCGGCGTGCTGCTCATTTCGGCGCTGATCGTCGTGCTCTTCTTCGGAGGCTGGCAAGGTCCGTGGCTGCCGCCGATCCTGTGGTTCTTGATCAAGACCTCGGTGTGCATCAGTCTGTTCATCCTCATACGGGCGACTCTGCCGCGGCTGCGGTTCGACCAATTGATGGCGTTCGGATGGAAGATCATGCTCCCGTTGGCACTGCTGAACCTGGTCATCACCGGTGCCCTCGTCCTGGCAAATCGAACGGCCGCGTAACGGATCTGGAGGGTCTATGCTGAAGATACTTACCGGGATTTGGCTCGTATTTGTGCACGCGTTCCAGCGTCGGACGACGGTGCAATACCCGGAACAGCGGCCCTACCTTCCTCCCCGATGGCGAGGTCGTATTATTCTCTCTCGTGACCCCGACGGCCAGGAGCGTTGTGTCGGCTGCTACCTCTGCGCGGTGGCCTGCCCCGTAGATTGCATTGAGTTACAAGCGACGGAGGATGAATCCGGACGACGGTACCCGGAATGGTTCCGCATCAACTTCTCGCGGTGTATCTTCTGTGGCTACTGCGAAGAAGCCTGCCCGACATACGCCATTCAGCTCACCACCGACTTCGAAATGAGCGAATACGATCGACGAAACCTGGTGTATGAGAAGGAAGACCTGATGATCAACGGGACTGGCAAGTATCCCGGCTACAACTTTTACCGGGTGTCGGGGGTCAGCATCGGAGGGAAGGACAAGGGAGAGGCCGAACACGAAGCCCCGCCCGTGGATGTGCGAAGCCTGATGCCCTGATGTTAGCCGACTTCGGGTACAACAAGAAACCGTAACACGATCATGGGTTGAGACATGGATGCACTGTTTTATCTCGCGGCGGCGGTCGGGGTGGTCTCGACCGGCATGGTGATTACCAGACTCAACGCCATACATGCGCTGCTGTATCTGATCGTGTCGCTCCTGGCCGTCGCGCTGATATTCTTCCTCCTCGGGGCCCCGTTCGCCGCAGCCCTGGAAGTCATTATTTATGCCGGTGCCATCATGGTGCTGTTCGTGTTCGTGGTGATGATGCTGAATCAGGGTCCGTTGGCGGTGGAACAGGAACAGCGTTGGCTGAAGCCGAGCATGTGGGCAGGGCCATCGGTTCTGGCGATCATCCTGCTCGGGGAGCTGCTCTATCTGTTTGGTTCCGGAAGCGTGAAGCAGGTGAACGAAATCACCTCTTTAGGTCCGAAACAGGTGAGCGTGGTGCTGTTGGGTCCGTACCTGATCGGCGTCGAGCTGGCGTCCATGCTTCTGCTTCCCGGGCTAATAGGGGCCTATCATTTGGGTCGCCGTCTCACGAAAGCGGAGGTCCGAACATGACCACAGTGACTTTCTCTCTTCCCTTGGAGCAGGGTTTACTCCTGGCCGGGATCTTGTTCGGACTCGGATTGGTCGGGCTGCTGGTGCGCCGCAACATTATCTTCATGCTGATGGCGATCGAGATCATGCTGAATGCCGCTGGACTGGCCTTCGTCGTGGCCGGCGCTCGCTGGGGGCAGGCCGACGGGCAAGTCATGTTTCTCTTCATCCTCACGCTGGCGGCGGCGGAGGTATCTGTCGGCCTGGCGCTCGTATTGCGATTGTATCGTGAGTTCAACACGCTTGACGTCGATGCGGCGTCCAGAATGAGGGGCTAGGATGCTCGAGCTGCTGTGGCTGGTGCCTGCTCTTCCGCTATTCGGGTTCGTCATATTGGCCGTCGCCGGCGGATGGTGCTCTCGCAGACTCGTGGGTGTAATCGGAGTCGGCTCCGTCGCGGGTTCGTTGGTCGTGACCGGACTGGTCAGCCTCAGTTTTTGGCAATCAGTTTCTTCCGATCACGCCTACAGCCAGACGCTATGGACCTGGATGACGGTCTCCAGCTTGGCGCCGACCATCGGCTTCTACCTGGACGCCCTGTCACTTGTGATGATGTTGGTCATCACGATCGTGAGTGTCCTCATTCATGTCTATTCGATCGAATTTATGATCGGCGACGAGGGGTACCGCCGCTTCTTCGCTTACATGAATCTGTTCGTCGTGTCGATGTTGACGCTCGTGCTGGCGGACAATCTGGTGCTGCTCTATCTCGGGTGGGAAGGGGTAGGCCTCTGCAGTTACCTCCTGATCGGGTACTGGTACCGCGAGCCGGCGAATGGACAGGCGGCCCAGAAGGCGTTCATCGTGACACGCTTGGGAGATGTCGCCCTGGCGATCGGGCTCTTCCTCCTGTTCACTCACTTGGACACGCTGAACATCCAGGACCTCATGCAGCGCGCCGTGTCCCAATGGCCTGTCGGATCGGGGCTGGCGATGGCCGCCGCCGCCTTGCTGCTTGGCGGGGCGCTGGGGAAGTCGGCTCAGCTTCCCCTGCAGACCTGGCTTCCCGATGCGATGGCCGGCCCGACTCCGGTGAGCGCCCTCATCCATGCGGCCACCATGGTCACAGCCGGAGTCTACCTCATCGCACGCACGCATGCGCTCTATAGTCTGGCCCCCACCGTGCAGACTGCAGTGGCCGTCATCGGCGCGCTCACATTGCTGCTGGCCGCCTGCAGCGCCTTGGTACAGCGAGATCTCAAACGCGTGTTGGCGTACTCCACGATCAGTCAGATCGGGTACATGTTTCTGGCTCTCGGGGTGGGAGCCTGGACTGGGGCGATGTTCCATTTCATGACCCATGCGTTCTTCAAGACCCTGCTCTTTCTCTCCGCCGGCGCCGTGATCCTGAGCCTGCACGACGAGCACGACATCTACAAGATGGGTGGGCTCCGAACGAAGCTCCCGGTGTGCTTCTGGACCTTTGTGATCGGAGCCGCCTCGCTGGCCGGATTTCCGCTGGTCACTGCAGGATTTTTCAGCAAAGACGAAATCCTGATGGACGTCTGGGCCTCGCCGACGGGCGGGCCTTGGCTGTGGGCCGCCGGCATGCTCGGGGCCCTGATCACCGCGGTGTACAGCTTTCGTCTGGTGTTCGTGGTCTTTCTCGGAGAGCAACGAACCGCGGCCGGTCGGAAACCCGGCCTGGCGATGACTCTGCCCCTCGTCATCCTCGCCGGGTTCTCCCTCATCGCCGGCTATGTCGAGCTTCCGAAGATGCTGGGAAATGTCCAACTCTTCAGCGAGGTGATGCGCACCGCACTGCCGGTGACCGAACATGGAGACCTCTCCAGCGAAACGGAAGTCGCATTTCTGGTCTTCGCGGCGGTGGTTTCCTTGCTCGGAATTCTGATCGCCTACTTGTTATTCCTTCAACACCCAAGCTTCGCGACAGCCCTGGCGAAGACCAGCTGGGGCGGAGCCCTGTCCCGATTCTGGTTCTAAGGATGGGCGTTCGACCGCCTCTACGACGCGTTGTTCGTTCGTCCATTTCTCTGGTCAGCCCGGGTCAACAAAGACGATCGTATCAATCAAATCTATCGAGGCCTGGCCCGGGTTTGCAGGCTACTGTATGGCGCGCTCCACGAGACGCAAACCGGACAGGTCCGCTGGTATGCCGCGGTGCTTGCTACCGGATCGTTCGCGATTATCGCCCTGGTGATGTTTTTATGATCTTAGCCTGGTTGATTATCCTCTTACTGGTGGCCGGGATCATGGCATGGGCTTCTGAACGGCGAGGCCCGCAGTGGCCGCGCTGGATCTCTCTCGGTGCGTTGGCGATCGACCTCATCCTGGGACTGAGTCTCTGGAAAGCAGGCGGCGACCCATTCGACATGACGCCCGGAGGGGCCTGGATCGCCGAACTGTCCGCTCAGTGGATCCCTCGGTTTGGCATCAGCCTGCACCTCGCGATGGACGGGTTGAGCCTGCTGCTGGTTCTGCTCACGCTGTTTCTTGGCCTCATGTCCGTGGCGGCTTCCTGGACGGAGATCACGAAACAGGTTGGGTTTTTCCACTTCAATCTTCTGTGGGTCCTGGCCGGGGTCCTTGGAGTCTTCATCGCAATGGACTTGTTCCTCTTTTTCGTCTTCTGGGAAGTGATGCTGGTGCCCATGTACTTCCTGATCAGCATCTGGGGCCATGAGAACCGGGTCTATGCCGCCGTCAAGTTTTTCCTCTTTACCCAGGCCGGGAGTCTCCTGATGCTGGTTGCGATCCTGGGATTGACCTTCATCCATTATCAGCACACCGACATGCTCACGTTCGACTACCAGTCTCTGTTGGGCACCGCCATGGATCCGACCGTGGCGATGTGGCTCATGCTGGGGTTCTTTGCGGCTTTCGCCGTGAAACTCCCGGTGGTGCCGTTTCACACCTGGCTTCCGGATGCCCATACCGAAGCCCCGACGGCAGGCAGTGTCATCCTGGCTGGACTCTTGTTGAAGACCGGGGCCTACGGCCTTCTGCGATTCGCCGTGCCGTTGTTTCCTGAGGCCGCGCAGGCTTTTGCTCCGGTCGCGATGGGGTTGGGGGTGATCGGGATTCTGTATGGGGCTGTGCTCGCATTCGCTCAAACAGATCTCAAGCGCCTGGTCGCCTATAGCAGCATTAGTCACCTGGGATTCGTATTGCTCGGCATCTTTGCCTGGAACGCTCTCGCGCTAGAGGGGGCGGTTATGCAGATGCTCGCGCACGGAGTGACGACCGGAGCCCTGTTCATCCTGGTGGGGGCGCTGCAGGAACGTCTCCATACGCGCGACATGCGCCGGATGGGGGGCCTCTGGGCGACCCTGCCGAGATTCGGGGCCATCGGTCTCTTGTTCGCGATCGCGTCCCTCGGTCTGCCCGGCTTAGGAAACTTCGTGGGTGAATTTCTCGTGCTGCTGGGAACCTATCAGGTCAGCATTCTTATGACGATGCTCGCGTCGCTGGGCGTCGTGGCTGCGACCATATACTCGTTAGCGTTGGTTCAACACACCTTCCACGGCCAGGCCCGTGAACAATGGAACGTGCAGGACCTGTCATCGCGTTCGCTGGCTGTGCTGGGCGTCCTGATCGTCGTGCAGGTCTGGTTGGGGCTGTACCCTCAGCCGTTCCTCGAAACCGCAGGCCAGGCTCTGCACAATCTGGTCGGAATTAGCGACGGACCCGCCATCGTCTCGAGGAGATAGACCATGACCTCGGCAGATTTCCTCGCGCTGCTTCCGCTGCTGGTCACAGCGCTCTCATCGCTGATCGTGCTCCTGATCACGGCATTTCGCCGTAATCACTTGCTTGTGGCTGTTGTGACCTCGCTGGGATTGATGGGGGCGTTGATGACCCTCCCTGTCGCATCCCAAGTCGCCCCACGACACGTTACCCCCCTCCTCCTGGTGGATGCGTATGCGATCTTCTACAGCGGGCTCCTGCTGGCGGCGGGCCTGGCTGTCACGGGCTTGTCGTACGGCTACTTGGAAAAGCGGGCGGGCCAGCATGAAGAGTTTTATGTCCTGCTGCTCCTTGCGACGCTGGGCGCGATCACGTTAGCGGCCGCCACGCATTTCGCCTCCTTCTTTCTTGGCCTGGAACTCCTCAGCGTCTCGCTCTATGTCCTCATCGCCTATGTGCGGACCGACAAGCGTCCCATCGAGGCGGGGATCAAGTATATGATCCTCTCAGGCGCCTCCTCCTCGTTTCTGCTCTTCGGCATGGCGCTGGTGTATTTCCACGTGGGGACGATGGAATTCGCCAGGATGGCCGTGGCGCTGGATGATCACGTAGACGTGCCCTACCCATTCCTGGTTGGTCTGGTTCTGATCCTGACTGGGGTGGGCTTCAAGCTGGCCGTGGTGCCCTTCCATATGTGGGCATCGGATGTCTATGAGGGCGCTCCAGCTCCGGTGACGGCGTTTGTCGCGACCGTTTCAAAAGGCGCTGTGATGGCCCTCTTCGTACGCTATTGGCTCATCGTTGATGGCGCTCGCTATGAGTCCCTCTGGCTGGTGCTGAGCCTAATCGCCGGGGGCAGCATGTGTGTCGGCAACCTGCTGGCGCTGTGGCAAGAGAACGTCAAGCGCATCCTGGCCTACTCATCGATCGCACATCTGGGGTATCTCTTCGTAGCCATTCTGGCCAGCGGGACCATGGTGGTGGAGGCCGTCACCTTTTACCTCGTCGCCTACTTCATCGCCACCCTGGGCGCGTTTGGGATTGTCACCGTGTTGTCTCGATCCGACGGGGATGCCGCGGCCATGCATGATTACCGTGGACTGTACTGGCGTCGGCCCGGACTTGGGGGCGTCTTGACGGTCATGTTGCTCTCCCTGGCGGGCATCCCGCTCACGGCCGGGTTCATGGGCAAGTTTTACATAATCACCGTGGGAGTCCAGTCAGCGCTGTGGGTTCTCCTCATCCTGCTGGTGCTCAACAGTGTCATTGGACTTTTCTATTATCTGCGCATCATTGTGTGGATGAGTACAGTACCGGCAGAGGCCCAGCCTCGGGTAATCGCGATACCAGTGCCTGACGTCTCATGGACTGAACACGTGGTGTTGGCCATGTTGACGATCCTCTTGGTATGGCTGGGTCTCTACCCCAGTCCATTCATCCGCATGATCCAAAGCCTCAGCTAGGTTGAGGTCTTCTCACACGAGAGGTTCAGCGGGAAGACAATGGGGATCGAGGTTCACCATGGCTAATAGGTGACGCAGTGCACACGCTGCTCGCGTCTTGGAAGTTTGCTGTGCCACTAGGGATGACGGCGCCGTATCTAGATCCCCAGTGCCACGAGGCCATCGATGAAGTCGATGTCGGTGCACATGGCCTGAGGCAGCCTGCTGAGGCTGACACCTGCCCTGCCATGACAGGAGTTGACGGAAGCTCGGTGCACAGCTCCCTCCTCAATGTCGTCCCCCACGACTACTGTCCTTCCTTTCTGCTGAGTCTGGTGAGGAGTACGAGACCAGACGGCCATTCGACAAGGTTTCCGTTTCTTCACGTAGACCAGAAACATCCTCTGCAGCCAGTAGCGTGTACATAGCAGGAGCACGAGTGTGGCGGCGAACTTGTCATCGAAGTCTGTCATATATGCCGCTCTGATCGGCAACCTTTTGATCGCTGCCACGAAGGCGTTCGCGGCGGCTTGGACCGGCAGCTCGGCCATGGTGAGCGAGGCGATCCATTCGTTCGTCGATACCGGCAACGAGTTTCTGCTCCTCTACGGGCTTCGTCGTGCCGCCCAGCGGCCCGACCGGGAACACCCTCTCGGCTATGGTCGCGAACTCTATTTCTGGAGCTTCATCGTCGCCGTTCTGGTCTTCGCGCTTGGAGCCGGCCTGTCGATCTACACGGGAGTACTACATATCTTTCATCCGGCGCCGATCAGGGATCCGTTGGTTAATTACGTGGTCCTAGGACTGGCGTTTCGGTTCGAGGGGGGCTCCTGGCTGGTCTCTCTGCGGCAGTTCAGAGCCGCGATAGGCCCACTCGGTGTCTATGAGGCTTTCCGCAGAAGTAAGGATCCACCCTCCTTCATCATTTTGTTCGAGGACAGCGCGGCTTTGCTGGTGATCGTCTCCTGGACGGCGTCCAGGCAGAAATCGGTGGTCAGTGTGTTGGACAGCTGCCATGACAGCACTCGGAGGCTAGCCCAGTCCAGGACGGCGAACAAATATACGAAGCCGCGCCTCATCGGGATATAGGTGATGTCCGCAGACCAGGCATGGTTCGAGCGGGTAATCGTCAGATGGCGCAGCAGATAGGGATAGATTGTATGCGCTGGATGCCGCAGGCTGGTATCCGGCTTGCGATACCGGGCATGAATGCCCAGCCGCTTCATCAGCGTGGATACATGCCGCCGCCCCACTGGTTGTCCTCCACGCGTGAGGATCCGGCTCAGCCTGCGGGCTCCAGCGAACGGCCATGCGAGATGTAATTCGTCAATCTGGCGCCTCAGGGCCAAGTCTTCCGCCGATACGGGGTGTGCCTGGTCGTAGGCCGTTGACCGAGAGAGTGCCAGTATCCGGCATTGCCGAACGACGGACAGGTCGTGGGTTCGGTCGATCATCGCGTTGCGCTCAGCCATCCCGCCTTGGTGAGCGTCCCTTCTCAACAATCATGCTCCAGCGTCAGTTGCCCGATCTTGGCGTGGAGCACCAGGTCAGGTTCCGCAGCCTTCGTGTGTGCTTTGCCGCCAAACACAGGGGTCGCTGAGTCGATCAATGGCTGTTTCAATTCTGAATCTGGTTCGGGTGCCCATCGAAGGGTTCAGCCAACGCTGCCAGGGTCTTCTCACCTTTGATGGCTACCAACGCCACCTGGGCCTTGAATCCTGCTGCGTGATTCCGTTTCGTCCTCCTCATGCGCTTGCTCCTCTGTTGACCGTGTCCTCCACGGCTAGGGTTGAGCAAGCCTATCACGTATCGGACTGTCCAAATTTGCGAGGCCACTTCTCTATGGAAACATTTATGGGGCTCTTTATTTTCTATAGTGAGCACTATTGCTCAATCTGCGGCCCGCCTTTTCGCTATACTGACGCAGTGACAGTGAGTAGTGACGGAGCCATGAAGGATCTCTCGACACCCCAACAGGTTAACCCGGGGGCGTGTCGCTCGGGCTGGGTCTCACGCACGAGACGTTTGAACTCCCAGCGGGGGAACAATTGCCAATCAGTTCATGCTGGTGGCCCCACGGCACGGCGGAAGAACTCGCGTACGCACGCAACATTCTGCACACGACAGGACCACACTCGATCGAGACGCACGCTACAGCGGCTGACGCGGTGGGGACCGTCGCCTAGCAGGCGGAACTGTGGGTCACGCGCTCAGGGAGGGTCAGTGATGAGCCAGTATCTGCGTAATCGAGGTCGTGCACTGGGTGTGGTGGTGGGCCTGTCCGGCGCGGCCCTGTGTGGCGACGCGTTCCCGGCGGGTGCGAATCCGATCATCCAGACGATCGTCGAGCAGGCGCCAAGCGATGAACAGGTCACAGATAGGGTCGAGGCCCGGCTCCGAACGGATGGCCGGATTGATTGGGAACTCCTTGACGTCGAGGTCCAGCAGGGAGCGGTCACGCTCTATGGTGAAGTCTTGACGGAGGACCAGAAGGGACTGGCCAGCGTGATTGCCAGTACGGTGCCTGGGGTGACTCGGCTCATCAACCGCATCCTTGTCGATCAGGCACTCTCGGGCGACTCTCGCCTTCGGAAAGCCGTGTGGCGCACCTTGCGAGGGGTCGAGGCGTTGCAAGACCAAACGCAGACGCTACGGGTCAGTGTGAAACAGGCGGTCGTCACGCTGGCCGGTTCCGTGGAGCAGCCGCTCCAGAAACTCGCTGCGGAGAAGGCAGCGGAATCCGTTCAGGGAATGACCCAAGTAATCAATGCGATCACGGTACAGCGCAGACCCTTCCTGACCGAGCGGGAG
>JBBRRN010000067.1:0-11152 GCA_038200685.1 Nitrospirales bacterium | reverse complement strand
CTATGTCGAACTCGATAATCCTCAGGTCTCGGACTACAATACCATCGACATGGCCATCCAGTGCTATGTCCGTACACTGGAGTTGGACCCGAAGCATTTGGAAGGCAGTTTCAAGCTGATGGAGTTGGCGTTGAATCACAAGAAAACGGATCTCGCGATCAAGGTCATGGAAGAAGCTGTCGAGCAAAATCCCGAAGAACCACTGGCCTACTACAACTTGATCAGCGTCTACGACAAGGCGAAAATGTTCGAACAGGCTGAGCAGGCACGGAAGCGATTGAAGGAACGATTTTCCAAACGGGCCAAAGAGAGCAGCGCATCCTGATTGCCTCATTTATAAGGAGGAATACACCATGTTTGGGAGTCTTGGCTTTACAGAGTTGATCTTGATCCTTTTCATCGTATTGGTCATCTTCGGTGCGGGAAAATTGCCGCAGTTGGGAGAGGGGATCGGTAAGGCGATCAAGGGCTTCAAGAAGTCCGTGCATGAGGCGGACGCGATTGAAGCCGAAGCCCAAGCGGCCCAGCAGAACATGGCCGCCGCTCCGCAGCAAGCGGTTCCTGAACCCATGCTGCAAGCACCGGCTTCCGTGGAGCAGTCGGCCGCGCCGGTCCATTCAACGTCACGCGGCTAATCGCCGGGATAGGGTTACAGGTATATGGAAACCGAGCTTCAGCTTGCGGTCGGCTATATCGAAACCTTCGCAGGCAACGGGAAAGCCAGGAGCACTGGCGATGGAAAACGGGCGGTCAAGTCCGGAATTCCACTGCCCCATCACGCGGCGCTCGACAAGGACGAAGCGTGGTTCTACTTTGCCGAGTCCGGGTCCGATCGTATCAGACGGGTCAATCTCCGGGAAGGCCTACTCCATAACTTTGCCGGCATCGGTGAAACATGCTACAGCGGCGACGAAGGCCTGTGTGGAGAGGCCGGGCTCTATTTGCCACTCGACGTCGCGTTCGATTCCCACAACGACCTCTACATCTGCGATTCCGGCAGTAACCGCATCAGAAAAATAGACCATGAGACTGGCATCATCACGACGATCATCGGGACCGGACAACATGGGTTCAATGGAGATGGCCCGGCCCTTGAGACCAATCTCACCTGGCCTGCCGCGATCGCGTTCGATCCCAACGACGTGATGTACATCGCCGATACCCAAGCTCATCGAATCCGTCGCTACGATCCACTGACAGGCATGGTCACGACTGTCGCCGGGACTTGGACGGCAGAGGACGAGGCCCGTGAGCAACCGCTCGTGGCGCGGAATCTGGTGGTGCTCTCCGGCGATGCCATCGGCATCGATTTCAGCGATGATCACGGCTGGCTCATGCCGGTCTGTTCGGATGGACTGGACATGTCCATGTATCTCGATGATGGAAAGCCTGCACTCGAAGCCCGACTGTATGATGCCGTCGGGCTCACGGTGAATGGGAAAGGCGATATTATTTTCGTCGATAAGGGCAGCAACCGTGTCCGCAGCATCGATCATCGCAGTGGTATCATCTCGACAGTAGCCGGGGTGTGCCGGTACGGCTACGATGGTGACGACAAGCTAGCAGTCAGAGCGATGCTTCATGCGCCGGAAGCTGTGGTGGCTGATCAGCAGGACAATCTCTACATCTCCGACACGATGAATCATCGCGTACGTAAGGTCGAGGTTGCCACCGGCCTGATCACGACGGTGGCAGGCAATGGAGACAGTGGGTACGAAGATAAGAATATGGGTGGGTGCGGCGCCGCGCGCTTCGTCGCGAAAGAGTCGGCAGGGACAGTGAAACATGGAGACGGACTTCTCGGGATCGAGGCCGTCGTCAATTCTCCGGTTGGACTCTCACTGGACTCCCAGGGGTATCTCTATATCTGCGAGCGGGGCGAAAACAAAATTCGCCGCGTGAAACTCTGGTAGCGATTCGCTTGCCGTCGGGTTGAGCCGCTTGGGCTGTGTGAGTGTCTCGCCCATCGCGATGGGCTCGCGCCGATCACCTGAGGGCGTTGCATAGTGCGTACGACGACAAAGATATCTTCCCGCCCAGTCCTGCTCCTGCTCTTCTTCATTCTGGTCATAGCCGGGGTCTTAGTCGGTGTCGGTGTGCCCCTTGTGAGTTCCGAGGGGATGATTATTCGCACGCGTCTCGTCGAGGGGGGCCTGCCAGCTGAGCCGGATGATGTGGCTTGGGCCAAGGTCTCGCCGATGACGCTTCCATTGAGCGGTCAGGTGATTACCAGACCTGTCTGGCCGGAGCCGAGCGCGCGAGCCTTAACTGTGCGGTCGCTTCACAACGGGACTGAGATCGCGTTTTTGCTTGAATGGCAGGACAACACTAAGAATGACCGTCTGACGCCGGGAACTTTTCGCGATGGCGTAGCGATCGGACTGCCGCTCGGCGATGCCCCTTCGTTCTTCTGCATGGGTCAGCTCGATCACTACATTAATATCTGGCATTGGAAGGCCGATTGGCAGAGCGATATCGACCGCCGGGCCGCGAAGGCCTCCGAGAAGGCTCGCGATGGCGTGCGGACGTTCGAAGTCATTCCACGACGAGTCTCGTCTGTCGAGGATCTCATCGGCGGGGGATTTAGTACCCTGACGACCAAAGAGAAGCAGGGCCGAGTTCAGGGGAAGGCTGTATGGAAAGATGGAGTGTGGCATGTTGTCATGCGCAGGCCCTTGGTGAGTGAAGAGCAGGAGAACGAAGCCAAGCTGATTCCAGGTCGGGTACAAACTGTGTCGTTTGCTGTCTGGAACGGTGAGAATAAAGAACGAAATGGGCAGAAATCTGTCGCGCCTTGGTTTCAGCTTGTCATCGACCCAGTTGCGAAGCTCTAGCAGGATGCTGAAACAGTCCGCCAGCAGCGTTCTCGCATCGTTCAGGTCCTCAACGGGGACCCGGCCGCCTCACCACTCGGCGGCGCGCACAAACTTGGTGCTCCTTATTCGTCGCACCGTGCGCCCCAGAGGGTACGCCTCGGACCTTCACTCGCTGCGGCCTTGCTGGACAGACTGTTTGAGCATCCTGTGGGAGTATTCCCCCTAGAGAGGCATGACGTTGGAAGATGCTCGAATCGTTTTAGTCAGTGTTCAGACAGAGGCCCTTCGGAGTGGAAGGGCCTTTGTCTTGTGTGTCAGCCTGTGCATAATGGGAGTCTTGGCCGGTTACGCGCCGGCGCCGGTGAGTGCTGCGGATCGGGAGCCGATGACCGTGGATGAAGCCGCGCGATTGGGAGAAGAATTTGGCGTCATTGTCGGAGACGTAGACGAGGATATCAAGAAAGAATTGAAACTCGAACGGGCACAGGGTGTTGCGGTGTTCGAAGTGATCGGGAGCTCGCGCGCCGACAATGCCGGCATCAAGGTCCGGTCCATCATCAAGGAAATCGACAAGACCGAAATTCAAAACATGATTGACTTTGGGAGAGCAATCAAGCGAGGGATGAAAGAATGTAACTTCACCGTCGGCACCTATGAGTCGGCTGATCCAGGTGATCCGGTCGGATGGGGAGTCAATTTCCATTTCGTTGGATGTAAACGGGACTGAGAATGGTAGGACGCATACCGTTTGTACAACGAATGGCTACCGGTCTTTTCTTCATACTCTTGGTGGGTGCAGTCGGTCTGTATCATGGCCTCGCTAGTGCACAGAAGGCCGACGTGTCGGCGTCGGATGACTGGGTCGCGGAGATTGAAAAAATCTTCATTCGATCGGAAGACTGCAAACAATGTCACGATCGACATTATGAAGAGTGGAAAGGCGCGCGCGAACAGACGCCGGACCTCAAGACTTTTGGCCGGGTCGATGCGGCGCTGTTGCATGGGACGTCGCTGGAGTCGCCGGTCTTCCGCACGGTGTTGGGTATCTGGCTGCAGACCGATCCGACGGCGGACGAGCGCCGCCGCTGTCTCGCCTGTCATGTGCCATCGACTACGGTGTTCCCCCAACATGTCGATAAGATTGTAGCCCAGGTGCTGTCCGGTAAACCGCAAGTCGAGGGCATCGGCTGTGCCTCCTGCCATCTGATCAAGCAGGTCGAGCAGACGCCCAACTCTCCACCCTCATTCAAGATCGAGCCGGGGAAGATGATCTACGGGCCCTATGCGAATCCAGAAGAGAACCTTGTGCATCCTGCTACGCAGTCCGAACTGTTCCGTGGCGCGAACTTCTGTGCCTCCTGTCATTTCGATAAAGTAAAGGATGTGATGCAGAAAGATCTGGCTGGTGAGATCTTACAGGGGACGATTTGCCAAGATTGCCATATGGAGTCTTCGACCGGCAGTTCCACATCGAAGCGTGGCGCCATGACTCGTGCGATTGGCCGGCACTGGTTCCGCGGGGTCGTGGTGTCCGGCACCATGCTCAAGAATCGAAATCTACAAGCTGAATGGATGCCTCGCGTGGATCTTGAGGCCACCAAGTCTGCTTCGGTGGTGGAGGGGACGGCACTAGTGAGGATCGGCAGCCTCCCGCACAGCTTTCCAGACGGCGATCCGGTGCTCAAGCAGTTTTCTCTGGTCCTGACCGCCAAGGACGAGCAGGGCAAGGTGTTGAAGGAAGAGACCAAGCAGTTTGGCTTGCCCTACGACAAAATTCTCCGAGGTCCAATTCCTGACCCCTTCATTAAGGGGGGCCATACGAGAAAGGTCCCCTTCTCCCTTGCGATCCCGGCCGGATCGACTGCCGCATCGATTGAAGCGGTGTTGAACTATGCATTGATTCCAACACCAGAATCGGGGCTCAAGGAGAAGTATCTTGCCACCTTGGCGACCGACAAAGAGCGGGAGAGTGCGAAACAGATTTTCGATGAGTATACGCAACCGAGGCTATTGACGTACCGGGCCAAAACACTCTGACAGGATGCTCAAAAAGTCCGCCAGCTTCGTTCTCGCATCGTTCAGGTCCTCAACGGGGACCCGGCCGCCTCACCACTCGGCGGCGCGCACAAACTTGGTGCTCCTTATTCGTCGCACCGTGCGCCCCAGAGGGTACGCCTCCGGTTCGATTCGCCTCCGGCCTTGCTGCACAGCCTTTTTGAGCATCCTGCTTGGTGCTCTTGAAGTAGAAGAATAGGATGATGGTGCGAAATTCGAGCCGTGTGAAGATTGGAATTGGTGTAGTGATCGCCGTGGTTGCGTTGCTTCTCGCTCCTTGGCCCGACCGTGGCACGTTTGCGCAAGAGTCAGCGATGTCGCAGAGTACCATCGAACAGGCCTTTCCGACTTCCAGCAAGTGTAAACGGTGTCATGAGCGTGTGTTTGAAGAGTGGGACACCTCTCCGCTCTCGCGCTCGATCCATTCCCCGGCCTTCCGCGCCTCACTCGACGCGTTTTTGTCATCTCCGGCAGGAAAAGACAAAGCCCAGTGTTTTCGCTGCCATGCGCCGCACGTACGAGAATTCTCCGAACACGTCCAGCTCTTTATCAATCAAGCCAAGGCCGGTGACCCGTCGCTGGATGGGGTGGCCTGCGCGCAATGCCATTTGATCAAGCAGGTTGACCGGACAAAACAACCGCCAGAGCCGAAGTACGAACTCGAGAGCAAGACGGTCTATGGCCCCTATAAGGATGCTGTTCAGAATCGGGCGCATCAGTCGATGGAGTTGGGGTTGTTTCAAAAGTCCGATCTCTGCCTCAATTGCCATCAGTCGGTTCCCTCAGCCGCCGGCCTAGGGAAGGCCAACGACCTGCTGGGCAACTGGGATCAGAGCAAGGCGGTGAAGTCAGGCAAAGAGTGCCAGACCTGTCACATGCCGGAGCAAGTCGGCGAGTCGGCCAATGGCGAGAAGAAGCGAAGAACTGCCAACCATTCCTTCCCTGGTCGTATCGGCAAGCTTCGCCAAGAGGCGGCCAAGCTGGGCGTCACAACGAAAGTCGAGGGTGAAAAAACGACGATCACCGTGAAGGTGCAGAGTCTCGTTCCGCACAATCTGCCGACCACCCATCCAGCCTGGGCGACCGTGGTGTTGGATCTGGATATCAAAGGGAAAAATCTCGAGACCGTGTTTACGGACAAGCGCATCTATGGGCGAGTCTATCAGGATGCCAATGGCCAGAAGACGAGCTTCGACTTTGAGGCCGTCAAAGTGATCGAGGACACGGTCTTGAAACCGGAAGAAACGCGTGTCGAGATCTTTACGTTCCCCACGCCGAAAGACACCAAGACGTTCGATGTTGAGGCGACTCTTAACTACGCACCTATCACCGGCACTGCCCCATTCCTGCAGCGTGTCGAAGCTGAATCTTCCCACGGATCACAAGACCCGGTCTTCCAGCCGATCGAGATCGTCAAGTACGCTGAGGATGTCTCAGTCACCAAGTAACCGCTCGCGCGTAAGACGTGAAAGGTGAAACGTGAAATGATATTGAGACGAAGGCTTCCGATAGCCTCGCATCAGGCCACCTTTTACGTCTCACGTTTTACATTTCACGAATTACTCGAACACGATGCTGGAGCCCGGGGACTTCATCTTAAAGATCTGAACGGCGTTGTACATGCCCTTGGCGGGGTGGTTGAGGATGAGGCGTGAATTGGTAATGTGGGTGTCGAGCAACTCGTATTGTCCACCGCTAAAATAGATGTCGCAGTCATCGATCGCACAGTTTTTGTAGACGTGGTTGTCCAGCGACAGCTTCGCCTTGCTGAACTGCTGTCCCTCCACCAAAATATATTCCGGCGCCATACCCACGGTCATTTCCTCTGCCGCGCACTATAGCAACTCTCTTTTTGAACCGCAAACCAGACAGCGGGCTTGATGCCTCCCATCCGCCATATTCTTCTATCCCCTATCTCAGCACTCAGTCCTCAGTACCTCTTGCACCTTAAAGGCGGGGTGATTTCTCGTCGGGAAACAGGTATTCTTCGGCGGCAACTGCTGAGTGGGAACCTAGCCTGTCTGGGGTTGTCTCTGACGGAGCAAGCAGGGAAGTTCGCGAGCTCTGGATGAATGCAAGACTCGACTCTCGTTCTTTGTCCTACCCTGGCTGCTTCCCGATTGAACCTGTCACTCTGGAAAGTCCCATCTCATGACAAACTTCGACGCCTTCAAAGAGCACGGTGATGTCATCTGGAACATCGCCAATCTCCTGCGAGGTCCATATCGTCCGCCGCAATATCGCCGGGTGATGATTCCGCTCACGGTATTGCGCCGTCTGGATTGCGTGCTGGAAAGCACCAAGGATCAGGTGATCGCCTTGCACAAGAAGCTTAAGGCGGAAAAGAAGTATGACGCTGAGACCATCGAAAAAATCATCAACAAGAAGTTCAAACTCACCTTCCACAACACCAGCGAATTTACCTTCGAAAAATTATTGGGTGATCCGGACAAGCTCGGCGCCAACCTCGGCAACTACATAGCCGGGTTCTCTTCCCGCGCCCGTAAGATCATAGAAAAATTCAAATTCGAAGAAGAAATCGAAAAGCTGGAAGAAGCCAATCGGCTCTTTGAAGTCGTCAAGCAAGTCGCTGCGGTGGACCTGCACCCGAACACCATTCCGAATATCGCGATGGGCTACATCTTCGAAGACCTCGTCCGGCGCTTCAACGAGCAGGCCAACGAAGAAGCAGGAGACCACTTCACTCCGCGCGAAGTCATCAAGCTCATGGTGACGCTGCTCTTCACCTACGACGATCTCGTTTACAAGGACAACAAGGTCATTAGGATCTATGACCCCACGGCGGGCACGGGCGGGATGCTCTCGGAATCGGAAAAACTCATCAAGGATCCTGAAGCTGGCCTCAATCCCAGCGCCAACCTCGAACTCTTCGGACAGGAATACAATCCCGAGGCATATGCCATCTGCGGCTCTGATCTCATGATCAAAGGCGAGGATGTGAAGAACATGATTTACGGGAACACCCTCGGCACAGGCAAGGCGAAGGAAGGCTTTGTCGATGGTGACGGCCACCTGGACGAGAAGTTCCACTACATGCTGGCGAACCCGCCCTTCGGCGTGGAGTGGAAGCCGGAGAAAGACCACGTCACCAAAGAGCATAATGAGTTTGGCTTCAACGGTCGTTTCGGCCCCGGCCTGCCGCGCATCAATGATGGCGCGCTGCGCTTCCTGCTCCACATGATTTCAAAGATGGAAGCCGCACCCGAGAAAGGTGGCAAGGGCGGAGAAGGCTCGCGCATCGGCATCGTGTTCAATGGCTCGCCCCTCTTCACGGGAGATGCGGGCAGTGGTGAGAGCAACATCCGCCGATGGATCATCGAGAACGACATGCTGGAGGCCGTCATCGGCCTGCCCGACCAGCTCTTCTACAATACCGGCATCTCCACCTATGTCTGGATTGTCACCAACCGCAAACGCCCCAAGCGCGCCAGCAAGGTGCAGCTCATCAATGGCACCGACTTCGCGTGGAAGATGAAAAAGAGCCTCGGCGACAACGCAAACGCATCGGCGACGGCACTGAGGGTACGCCCAACCACATCGAAGTGCTCGCCAAACTCTATGGCGATTTCCAGAACGATGTCCGCCTGACTGTGGGGAAGATTCAAACGAACGTGGATCCCAAGCGGGACCAGACCAAGAGCCTCTTCGTCAGCAAGATTTTCGACAATCAGGACTTCGGCTATCTCAAGATTACCGTTGAGCGACCATTGCGGCTGAACTTCGCTGTCACAGACGAGCGCATTGACCGCTTCAAGCGGACCACCACCTTCCTCGAACTCGCCATCTCCCGCAAGCGCAAGAACAAGGCCAAGATCATCGAGGAAGTTCTCGAAGGTGAAGCTGCGCAAGCTGCCATTCTCGACGTGCTGGACGGCATGAAAGCCGGATTCAGCTCGGGGCTCATCAAAGACCGCGCTGCCTTCGGGGAGATATTGGTCGATGCTTTCCAAGCGGCGGACATCACGCTAGATGGCTCGCTCAGGAGCGCCTTGCTGGCCCCCGGCAGCTTGGGCGAACGCGACCCCAGCGCTGAAATCTGCCGCGATAAGAAAGGCAACCCCGAGCCTGACCCCGAACTGCGCGACACTGAGAATGTGCCGTTCCCTCCCGGCATCGCTTTGCCGCTGCCGCTCGATTACGAGGGGAAGAAGAACAAGGGCAAGGTGGACGTGACCGAGCTGCTCGCCCTCGTGCATGACCACTGCGAAGCCTACCTCAAGGCCGAGGTGCTGCCCTACCGTCCCGATGCCTGGATTGACCACAGCAAGATCAAGGTCGGGTATGAAGTCCCCTTCAACCGCCACTTCTATGAATACGAGCCCCCGCGCCCGCTGCACAAGATCGAGAAGGACATTGATCGGCTGGAGAAGGAAATCATGGCGATGCTGAAGGAGGTAGTGTGATGAGCTATTCAGCATATACAGGATACGGCAATGCGGAAGCTGACTGGCTCGGAGCTCTCCCGAAGCAATGGGCATCTAGGCGACTGCGATTTATTGCCACCGAATCTCTCATGTATGGAGCCAACGAAGCTGCTGTTTTGGATGATAAGGAGCTACCACGCTATATCCGAATTACCGATGTCAAAGGAGACGGCACTCTACACGATGATACATTTCGATCATTGGAAGAAGATGTGGCAGCACCTTACCTGCTCAAGGAAGGAGACATCCTGCTTGCCCGCAGCGGGGCAACCGTGGGCAAGAGTTTTCAGTATTTAGCGAGCTGGGGCAGAGCTGCGTATGCGGGATACCTGATTCGGTACCGACCAGACCAGAATATTATCTTTCCACGCTTCGCTAACTACTACTTTCAGACTGAGTGCTACTGGGCTTGTATTCGCTCGACACTGATCCAGGCGACCATTGAGAACTTTAGCGCGGAAAGATACAAAGACCTCAAGCTACCATTGCCGCCAAAGGCCGAGCAGCAGCAGATCGCCGCGTTTCTGGACTGGAAGACTGGGCAGATTGACGCGCTGATAGCCCGGAAGAAGGAGTTGCTTGAGAAGCTGAAGGAGAAGCGTATCGCGGTCATCACCCAAGCCGTGACCCAAGGACTGAACCCCGCCGCCCCCATGCGCGACTCCGGCATTTCTTGGCTCGGCCATGTGCCTCGGCATTGGGACGTAATGAAGATGAGTTGGGTATGCAAGTCGATTCGCGATGGGACGCATAATCCACCCGACCGTGCACCCGGCATCCATCGACTCCTAAGCGTCCGCAACGTCCAAGACGGAAAATTTTCGCTCCTTAGTGACGATCGCACGATGACGCTGGAAGATTTCGCCGAACTGCAACAGTCTTACACCGTTGAAGAAAATGACATAGTGTTGGCGATTGTCGGCGCAACTACTGGTAAGTCAGCAATCGTCGGCAGGCTCGAAAACGTGACAGTGCAAAGGAGCTTGGCTATCCTGCGCCCTGATGGGGGCGCGATATCAGGTTCGTTTCTTCACTACGTCATACAATCGCCGATAGTGCAGACTGAAATCGCATTGACGGTTTTCAAATACTCAGCGCAACCGGGCATTTACTTGGATGACGTAGGTCGGCTTCCTGTGGTCCGTCCGCCCGCCCAGGAACAGGTCGCCATTGCTGCGTACTTGGATGGGGAGACCGAAAAACTCGACGCATTAGTGGGAAAGGTCGAGGCTGTTATTGACCGCCTCACCGAATACCGCACCGCGCTCATCACCGCCGCGACCACAGGCAAGATTGATGTCCGCAACGTAAAGGTGCCCGCAGCAGCCTAGACATGAACAAGCACACTGAAGACCGCCTTGAAGACGCAATCATTGACCACCTGACTACGCAGGGCGGCTATATCTTTGTGGATTACCGCGAGGGCGAGGCGAAGGACCGCTATGACAAGGCGCGAGCGCTCGATCCGGCGCTAGTGCTCGGCTTCATCCAGGCGACTCAGGAGAAACTGTGGGACAGCCTTAAGGCCATCCACAAAGCGGAGACGGACAAGGTGGTGCTGGATCATTTGGCCAAGGAGCTCGACACCAAAGGCATGCTCAAAGTGCTGCAGCAGGGCTTCAAGTGCTATGGCAAGCTGCTGCGCGTGGCGGTCTTTGCCCCCAACAACCGGATGAACCCGGACACGCTGACGCTCTACGGGAAGAACGTGCTCTCGGTGACGCGGCAGCTTTACTACGGTACGGAGCATTCCAATTCGCTCGATCTTGTGCTCTTCCTCAACGGCCTGCCCGTGGCCACGGCGGAACTGAAGAACCCGCTTTCCGGCCAGACGGT
>JBBRRN010000066.1:0-11232 GCA_038200685.1 Nitrospirales bacterium | reverse complement strand
TGAAGTATAGCCACAAGAAGGGCGAGATCGTGTCGGTGGAGTGGATCCGCGAGCGATGGTATGTGGACGCCGATTTCGGCACCACCTTCTGGCATGACCATGTGTTTGGTTTGGATGGGTGGGGCCATGGTTTCTACTCCACGTTCATCGCCGAGCCGCCGCGATCCACCTATCATGACCCGATGACCGGCAAAGAAGTCCGCAGCGGGCCGGTGGCCGACATTCATACCCTCGAACCGGTGTCCGCGCATATCCGGGGCTCTTTCCGTGAAATCGTGACCCAGGTCATGGATTCCAATCCCCGGACGGCGGAGTTGATTACTGCCGACAATCCGCAGGCGAGAGTTCAGGCCATCTCGGTGGACGGTACTCCGTCTGCGGTCTATCCGGCCAAACTCAACATGTCGCCGATGAAGTTTTTGAATGGCGGCGAAGCGACGACGGGCGGTGGCTACAACATGCGTGTAGAGCCCTTGTCGGTGCGGCTGGCGAACAATCCAGATCCGTCGCAATTGTTCAGCAGCCTGATCCACGGCGATCCCGAGACCCCGATGTTGCGGGCGTACTTGGGCGATCCGATCGTGGTTCGGTTGATCGAAGGATCGGCGAATGAAGTGCACTCCTGGCACATCAGCGGCCACTGGTTCCCAATGGAACGTTACAGTGCAAACTCCATCCCCAGAAGTTCGCTGCATGTGGTGATCGGGGAGCGGTACGATGCGGCCATTCCTGCCGCCGGAGGACCGCAACAGATGGCGGGCGACTACCCCTACTATAGCGGTCGCGCGTCGCACTTCGTGGAAGGCAGCTGGGGTCTGTTCCGGGTGCTGGACAAAGCAGATGCGACACTGAAGCCGCTGCCGGGCCGGGAAGAGATCCCGCAGTCGGCCAAGTCCGTCTGCCCGGCGAACGCGTCGATGAAGACGTTCAATGTCGCGGCCATCGACAAGGCGATTCGCTACAACAAGGGGACGCCAGGCGTGATGGAAGTGGACATGGAGCGGAAGATGGTGTTGGGCAATGAGACCGGCAAGATGTATGTGCTCGAAGGCGAGAAGATGAAGGTCGCCGCGGGCAGCGTTGAGCCAAGCCCATTGACCCTGCACGTGAACGTGGGGGATTGCATCAAGGTGAATCTCAGGAACGAGATGGCCAAGGACCGGGCCGGATTCCACGTAGATCACCTGGCGTTCGATCCTAAAGACTCGATGGGGATCAATGCCGGGAACAATCCAGGTGACCAGACGGTGGCACCGGGACAGAGCCGAGCTTACACGTTCTTCGCCCATCCGGAGTTCGGGGAGAACGCTGCTCTGATTCAGGATTGGGGGAATGTGATCGAGAATCCACGGAACGGGCTCTTCGGAGCGATCATTATCGGCCCGAGAGGATCGCAGTATCGCGATCCGGCAACCGGCGAAGATCTGGCTCAGAAGAGCTCCTGGCGAGCGGACGTGATTGTGGATCGGAGCCAGCCGGGTAACGAAACTCGGCAGAACTATCGATCCTTCGCTCTTCTATTTCAAGACGAAGACAACATCATCGGTACCAGCTTCATGCCCTACATCCAAAAGGTAGCTGGTGTCACGGCGGTGAATTACCGGTCAGAGCCGACCGATTACCGTATCGAGAAAGGATGTGCGTACAGCGAAGTGTTCGTCTGCGTCAAGGCGGGCGACCAGCCGGTGACCCCGAGTATTGCAGCGCATGTGGGCGATCCGGTCGTGATTCACGTCCTCGGCGCGTTTAGCGAACAGATCCAATTGTTCAGTGTGTCGGGCCATGAGTGGAAGCACGAGCCGTACATGAGTGGAGGGGACCTCGTAAGCACCATGGAGTTCGGCGGCACCGAGGTAATCAATGCTTGGCTACATGGTGGGGCCGGAGGTCCAAACGGGATTCCTGGCAGCTATTTGTGGCTGAACCAGAGACCAGGGTATTTAGATGCTGGCCAGTGGGGAACGCTGACGGTGCTCGACCGCAACAGTCGTGCGATCTTGCCGTTGAGCGGGCAGGCGCCGGCTACCCAGCAGGCCGAGGAGCAGGTCCCGACACCGCCTATACCGGTGTCGATGAAGGCTCACTAGGCCGGATCGCATACGGGGAAACGGTGCGGGGGAATCTGGCAGAGTCACGTCCTGATTTCCCTGTTCCTTTTTGCGGGTGGGAGGGAGGAGCCTCTTGAAGGAGGTCTCAGCCATGCGGTAGAACCACCATATGAGAAAGAGGGAGCACAGGGAACAGTCTCAGTGGTGCTTGGGATGGCTGGCAGCTTTCGTACTCGTTATCATAGCTGATGATGTGACGGCATTCGATTTTTCTGCCGACCGGATCGTCAAGAGCGGGAAGTCCGTGGTGACGGCTCATGTCAATGCCAAGGACGATCGCTGGCGATTCGAGTTCGCCCAACCGCAAGGGGGCGCCAGCATCATCATTGTTCGAATGGATCTCCAGAGTTCCTGGCTTATTTTGTCCAGGCGGAGGCAGTACCTCGAACTGCCGATTACCGACGAACATCGGTTGGCTGTCAATGAGAAGATGGAAGGGGAACTCTCACGCGAATTTGTTGGTGATCAGATTCTGAACGGCTATCCCACCGAACTGTTCGAAGTGACTGTTGCAGCGGGTGGGGAATCCAGACAGTATTATCAATGGGTGACCAAGGTTCAGCGGTTTCCGGTGCAGACGGTGAGTAAGCAGGGCACGTGGTCGGAAGAGTTTCGTCACCTGATCTTCACCGAGCAATCTCCGTTCTTATTCGAACTCCCGCAACGGCTGGATAGGGCGAACCCGCCTGTGAAGACGCAACAGTAGTGGACGCGAGGCGTGGGGGAGAAGTCGCAGTGAAAAAGTCGACCATTATGGCCTGTGTCTTGGTGCGGTTGTTCACGTGAGCGTGGGGTTTGGAGTCCTTGCGCCGGCATGCGCGTATGACACAGTGGTGACGGACGGAGCGGTGTTGCGAGGTACGGTGACGTTTTAAGGGATGGTGCCTGAGCCCAAAGAATTTGAGTTGCGGCGATACCCGGATCAGGTGTTTTGCGGCGCCCTTTCTGATGGTAACGGGCATCGGTTTCTCAAGGAAGTGCATGTCGGACAGGGCGGCGGTCTCAAGGATGTCGTGGTCATCGTGGAAGGGGTGCAGAGTGGGAAGCCGTTCACCTTTACGAATGCCCAGGTCGAACCAACGTGTGCCAGTTTCTTCCCTTCGTCACGGTCGTAAGCGATAAGCGGCAACTGACTGTGACCAATCGGGATCCCGTGTCGCACGATATTCAGGGCTACGCCTACGACCAGGCCGGGGTGGATATTGTCCTACATCGGCCTTCGCTGAAAGCGACCGGGACCACCAATATCGTGCATCTAGTGAAAGGGCGGAGAGTTTTCGCCAATGCAGTGCGGCGTCCATCCGTACATGCAGAATTGGGGGTATGCGATCGACAACCCCTATTATGCCGTGACGGACGTGGCCGGTGCATTTTTCATCAGTAACCTTCCTCCCGGTGCCTACCGCGTGAAGGCCTGGCATCCGATTCTGAGTGTTCAGGAACGGGAATTGACCGGGACACCGAACGACACCGCCACGCTCGAGGTGCAATTTGACGCGAAGTGACCCAAAGCTCGTGGTGAAACGCAGAGTCTTTCAATCCCTCATCGTTGTCGCATTGTCTCTCTCCTTAGGGATGCCCTTCGTTCAGTCTGGATGGCCGAAGAGCGTTCAGGATCGCGGGAAGGCGATGCTGCGTGACGCCAAAGACATGGTCATGCATGGAGGGATGGGTGATGGGAAGGCTATCGTGCATCACTGCGGTGAAGTGGCGAGACATCCGGAAGCGATTCTCCAATCGTTGCCGCTCACTGATGAACATGGCAAGGACGCCGTGCCTCATTTACAGGAAGCCATCAAGCAGTGTCAGCGGGTGGCTGCGATGGGTGATACGGTCGATCCTGGAGCCAGTTTGAATCCTGCCACCAAAGCCCGCGCGGCAGCGAGAGAAGCGATGAAGCATCTAAATGCGCTACGGGATAGTGGCGCATAGCGGCGGGCTCAGTTCATGAGCGTGGCGCAGTTTGTGGAGAGTCGGGTTTTGGTATCAGAGGGCTGACCGCGTTCTGGTCCCGCCCAGGCTGATAGGTTTCCAGCATTCTCGTGACCGTCGGGACCACTCGTTCTTCTGTCGAGAGAGGCGCTTTGATGCGTATCCCGCGGCCCTCGTTGCGGCCGAGTGAAAAGATGTGGTGTTCGATCATGTCGCCCTGCTTGCTATCCGAATAGGTGAATGTCAATCGTTTCGCAGGGAATCCGGCCAGCGACATCTCCTGATCCTTCCGCCATGTCACCGTGATCGTTTTCTTGCCGAAGAGTTCCGTGATAATGCGGCGATGGGCTACAGCAAATTCATCGAGTGTCTGTCGTCCGTCCTGGCTCTTACCCTCCAGGACATTCATGTGACCGGATAACGCCACAAGGCTGTTGTCGATCGGCGGGTAGAGTGTCACGCCGACCCCATCCGATATCGGATTGCCAAGACGCCAGTCTTCGGGGTAACGGACGGAAAAGCCGAAGCGGGCGTTCGTATAGACTTTCCATGCGCGTATTTCATCGTCCGACGCAGCGGCGAGGAGAGCTTGGGTTGTCAGGCCGAGGCTCATCACAATTGCCATGAGCAGGTACGTCCAGATCAATGAGTTCTCCTAGGCTAGCAGGTTGCTGAAAAAGCTCGCCAGCTTTGTTCTCGCATCGCTCTGAGACTCAACGTGCCGCAAGGGTACGCCTCGCCTCCTCGCTCGCTGCGGCCGCGCTGACGGCCTTTTTGAGCATCCTGCAGAACTGCTCCCCTGTGGGACCAACTGTGCAGGGTTATCGAAACTTTAGTCTGCAATATACTTTTCCCTGCAGCCTACTATTGGGCGGAGCGTGCGCAGCGAAATCCGATGGTCGCGGCGCGCCGATCCGGCGATGCTCCGCCTCTGGTAGCCGTTCGCAGCAACGTCGGCGTACTCTTCCACGATCCTCCGCGCACCACCTTGTATCGTCCGGTGGCAGGTCCGCGAGGGTTGCGATCTGGCATGGTCGCATAGTAGTCGATCCCGAACCAGTCTTCGACCCACTCGGCCGCGTTTCCTGCCATATGATGCAGGCCGTAGGGGCTTCGCCCCTCCTCGCCACTATCGACAGAGGCCACGATGGGAATCTCGTGGGCGTGATACTGCCCGAACATCGCGAGCGCTGGCGTGGGAGGTCTCTGCCCCCATGGAAAGAGATTGCCGCTGTCGCCCCGCGCGGCTTTTTCCCACTCGGCTTCCGTCGGTAGCCGCTTATCGTGGGCGTGACAAAAGTCCGAGGCTTCAGACCAGGTGACGTAGAGTGCCGGCCAACGTGTCAATGTCTCGGGCTGCATGGCATGGATCGTCGTGACATGATCGATCAATTTCCGCACTTCCTCGGGGAGTTGGTGTTGTTGCTGCCGTAACCACAGTAGATACTCTCCCAGACTCACTTCATCCCGATCGATTTCAAACTGATTGAGCCAGACGCGACGCTGTGGCTGCTCTGTGTCGTCGTACTGGAGATCGAAGCTGAACGGTTCGTGGCTTGCGCGGGCGGTGCCCATGGTAAAGTGCCCTTCGGTTACGGTCAGCATAAGAGCGCCGTTGGCGAGCGCGGCAATGTCCTCAACCGAGCCCCGCACGTCATTGGTCGCCGCCGTTCCAGCGAGTAGAAATGATGTATCTATGACGGTCGCAATGAGGGCATAGCAAAAGGCGTGAAGATATCTACGGACTCGGCGTGTGAATTGAACGATGTGGCAGCTGTTCTGCATGACGATCGAACACCATGAATAAGAGCGAGTGGAGTATGAGTGGGAGGTCCTCATCAGCACAAGCTCAGGGTTCCCAAACCCTGTTTATGGATAACCCTGCGTGGCTGACTCGCGACTCCTCCACGCTTCGCCATCTATCCGTCATGCCTCACTTCGATCGAATGTCTGTCTAAGAAGTTAGGCGGCGCAACTCATTGTGTTTATTCGTATCGATTCTAGCCGGCTCCTGTTCTGTCTATGTCTGTCGAAGAATGCAACAGAATTACACAACCTAACGTGTTCTTTCCAGTGGGCTAACTTCCATACCAGCCGATGAAATGGAAAAAGAACTTCTAGTATGAGCCCAGGCACGGTTGTTGCGGATCATAATGCAGTCTTGCGGTGGAGCTCTGGGTGGTTGTAGGCTAACTTCAGAGTATTTCTTTCCTCCACTAGGAAGAGAGAGAGTTGCCAACTCTTTACGAAGATGAAGGGAAGCGACGAAGCCCGCAGACGTCAGCCATGAGCGAGAACCAGCAGAATCGAAGGAGAACGTGATGAGCAAGATACATTCATTTCTAGCAGTGTTGGCGCTTGGGCTCGTTGGCCTAGTGGGCGGTGACTATGAGGCGCGAGCAGCCGGGGATCCGAATCCCATCCGTGTGGCGGAGATGCAGAAGACTCTTCGCGATCTCTGGCTCGGGCACATCTTTATGATTCAGCACGCCGTGTTGTACAACGTGAAGTATGATCTGGAAGAGCAGCGTGCCGCCGACAAGCAAGTTCTGGCCAATGCAAAACAGATTGCGAACACATTTAAGCCGTTCTACGGCCAAGCGAGGTCTGAGACGCTCTTTACCTTGCTGAGCGGTCATTATGGCGCAGTCAAAGAATACTCCGAGGCGACCAGGGCGGGGAATACCCTCCACCAGGATGCGGCACTTGTGCACATGGCGTCCAATGCCGACGACATCGAATCATTCTTCAACGGAGTCAATCCTCACTATCTTCCAATAGGTACCGTTCGTGGACTGATCGCGGCCCATGGTGCCCACCATATTCTCCAAATCAACCAGTACAAGAAAAAGGAGTATGCGAAGTTAGAAGAAACCTGGTCGATGATGCGACAACACGTCTATGTCATTGCTGATACGCTCGCGACAGCAGTGGCGAAGCAGTTTCCGGCTAGGTTCTTGTGACTCTCGTCGCCTGTGCCGATTTAGAGGAAAGAACATAGAAGTGCGTGTGCAAATATAGCTCCCCGAGGTTCTATCTCATGCTGATAGATTTGCACCGCCTGTAGGGTCGGTGAGTAAAGCTCTCAGTCCGTAGGCTTGATCCTGCGTGCGCCGATCTTTAATGTCCGGCATCAACGATCAATAGGTTGCGATTGTGATCTTTCCCTCGTTGCCGATCGGACTGGAATCGACGGATCAGTCCGTGGGTGAAACATTCCGACTCTCCTCATACTGTGCGAGGGTCAACTCCACACCTCTTTCAAGTACGACCACGCTCCGGCAGCGTTCTGACTGTTATCGTGACCTGGACTTGCCGGATCGCAAGCGGTCTTGTCCGGATCAATCGGTGCGCTTCAATATTCTGATGGAACATGAGGTGCCTCGACGTGTCCAGCCGAGCAGCTGGTGGTGTCTGTGCCATTTCCACAATGGTCGGTAAGTTTGAAACAACAGGAGCGCACTATGCTGAACGGGCTAGAAGGTTGTCCCGCCATGGAATCAGACTGAGGTCGAGGTGACGGTTGAGCGAAGATTCGTACACTTCTACAACAGAGCAGTAAAGTCAAAGATGTGGATTTTGCGGTAAGGGTGTTCAATCACTACTTGGCGATCGGGTCCGTCGGTCTGACATTCTCCGGGTTTGTGGGGCACACGCTCGTCAAGGAGCCGAGAGTGCACTCGTAGCCTTCACGATTCTGTTACAATCGCCAATCGTCGAGTCTGTCTCGTTCATTCATCGAATCTTTCCGGTTCAGGTCATTGAGTCGGTATTGTTCAACCAAGCGAGCCTCAGTAACCAGCCCATCCTCACGGCATTCGAGACGAATTGGCATGAAGAGTGTGGGTTTGCCGATGGATCGGCCGGGAGGATGATGGTCTTCCTGGTCTGGCTCCATGTGCTTGCGGCCGTCAGCTGGATCGGCGGAATGATTTTTCTTTCCCTGGTCCTGGCCCCCTTGGTCAGAAGCCGTAAGGCCACGTCTGAATTCATGGCGCTCTTTCGTTCTGCTGCACGCCGATTCCGCTTTGTGGTCTGGGTGCGATTGCCGTTTTATTGAGCACCGGCCCGGTGCGGACCACAAGTGAGGAAGATCAGTGCTCTCCCTGAGGGCGCCAGGTCTTCCTGGGAGCAGACCATAGTTCGTACCTCCTCCTGGGTGCCTCGCGCGGGCTATTCCTTGCTCTCGGAGTCCTTCTTGTGGCGGTCGCGTTCGCGCGATCCTAGCCTGTTGTACTAGTGCTTCCCGTGATCGTGAACCTATCCCCTCCTGACGGGACACTCCTCCCTCTAGTCGATCAGTAGGATGTCTAGTGATCGGTCTTCCCTTCGTGATCGATACCATCTCATCCCTACGGGTTTTTAAACCAATCTATTGGATCCAATTACCGGCGGATCAGAACAACGATAGATCGCTTTCACCTGGTAGTCGAGATTCTGCAGACGGATCTCCAGTCCCGGCTCGGCGAAGTCATCTGGAGGGAGGAAGCCTGTATCCACCACTCGTAGCCAGTCACTCGCACGACCTTCTTGAATGATGAAGTGAAGATCTTCCGTATAGGCATTCACCATGACATAGAGGTCGGTGTCCTGCTGGGACGATCCGTGAAGACAGAACGCCAGGTTATGCGACCAGAGTGAGCAATCGACTTCTGTTCCTACTCCATGCCAGTGGATACCTTCGCGCCAGAATCGGCTGCGCCCCAAGAAGGGGGGGTGCGAAACGCGATCCTCAGTGTAAAGAAACGGACGATGTCCTGATTCTTCTGAAGCAGATCCCAGTTCAGCCAGGTGGTCTCGTTATCCTGGTTGTAGGGATTGTTGTTCCCGCCCTGGGCATTCATGAACTCGTCGCCAACACAGAACATCGGCGTGCCGTTGGAAAGAAACAGGAGACAGCCGAAGTTCTTGATCTGCTGTTTCTGCAAGACTATCACATGGTCCGGCACCCCATCGTCGCCTTCCAATCCTCAATTCTAGCTGTAGGTGTCGTTGCTCTGTCAGGCCGAAAACCGCAAGAACCTATTCGTCCTGGTAGTTTGAACATACTGAGCAATTGTGACCAGATTGCGGATCGTGCTCGGAGCAGAATAAAGACAGCGCCAATCCGGGTGTCGCGTGACGCTCGACTGTCAGGATGTCTTTCGGTGAGACCGTATGGATGCGGGATCATGAGTCCGTAGGGTGCTCAACCACGGGCAGACGAAAGAGATGCGGCTGTTGGGTCAGAGCACATTTGGTCTTTTCTGCCGCTCGATCGGTTCGTCTAGGGCTAGCGGCTGCCCAGGGGATTGATGCAAGCGAATGGACTGATCGAAGGCGTCATACGACGGGGTAGGAAGCTGTGATTAATATAAGGAGAAAAAACTGATGCGCAAGATGATGATTTTCGGGTCGATGGTCCTGAGCCTGTTGGGACTGAGCCCCTACGAGTTCGCAGGTAACAGGGGCCATCGTCGGACGTGCGATGGCCCCTGCCTTGACTCTTTCTGAAGCCGACTTACCAGTGAGGCGACGCCCGGTACGGGGAGTTTTTCAATCGGATGATGAGCGATTCGGCATTGGCTTCTATCAGGCCTTCCAGGCGCGTGACAGTGGGGTGAAATTATCGCGATGCCAGTGAATAAGAAAATCTCTTTTTCGATCGGGTATGTCTTTCTCGCGATTTTTGCGGTCATTCTCGTGCACGATTTCATTGTGGCCACGCAAAAGCTTGAAGAGCTTCCGTACAGCGAATTTAGGGCACTCGTGGCGGCCGGTAACGTGGCGGAAGTGACGGTCACCAATCAGAGAGTGACTGGGAAGCTGAAGTCGGAAGGAGTATCCAAAGACCAGAAGTTGTTTACGACTATTCGGGTTGAAGACCCCGATCTGGTCAAGGAACTCAACGCACGTAGCGTCACGTTTAGCGGCGTGATTGAAAGTACCTTCTTGCGCGATCTCCTCTCCTGGGTCGTTCCTGCGCTGGTCTTCGTCGGCATTTGGTTCTTTGCCATTAAGCGGTTCGGACAGGGCCAAAGCGGGTTCATGACAGTGGGGCAGTCGAAGGCAAAGATTTATGCCGAGAAGGACACGAAGGTCACCTTCGCCGATGTGGCTGGCGTGGACGAGGCAAAGGAAGAACTGCGCGAGGTGATCGACTTTCTGAAGACGCCGGAAAAATTTACGCGTCTCGGAGGAAAGATTCCCAAAGGCATCTTACTCGTTGGCCCACCTGGAACCGGCAAGACGCTCCTGGCACGCGCCGTGGCCGGAGAGGCCGGAGTCACCTTTTTCAGCATCAGCGGGTCCGAATTCGTGGAAATGTTTGTGGGGGTGGGGGCAGCTCGCGTGAGGGACTTGTTCGAGCAGGCAAAGGTCAAAGCGCCCTGTATTATCTTTATCGACGAACTGGATGCGATCGGAAAAGCCCGCGGGATGGGACCCATGGCGCATGAAGAGCGTGAGCAGACCTTGAACCAGTTGCTGGTCGAGATGGATGGTTTCGATCCCCGCATCGGCGTCATTCTGATGGCGGCGACTAATCGGCCTGAGATCCTGGATCCCGCACTGTTGCGGGCCGGCCGGTTCGATCGCCAGGTACTGGTCGATCGTGCGGACAAGATCGGCCGCCTGGCCATCTTGCGTGTCCATGCCAAGCAAGTGGTTTTAGGTCCCGATGCGGATCTCGAGGTCATCGCGGCGATGACCCCCGGGTTCTCGGGCGCCGATCTCGCCAATATCATCAACGAAGCGACGCTGTTGGCCGTGCGTCGGAATAAGGAGCAGGTCGGCCACTCGGAATTGCAAGAAGCGGTGGAGCGGGTCGTGGGCGGGCTGGAGAAGAAGAATCGGGTGCTCAACAAGATGGAGAAGGAACGAGTTGCGCACCACGAAGTGGGCCACGCATTGGTGGCGCTATCGGTTCCTGGCGCAGACCCGATACAGAAGATCTCGATCATTCCCCGCGGGATTGCCGCGTTGGGCTATACCCTTCAGCTCCCGACGGAGGATCGTTTCCTGATGACCAAGACGGAGTTGGAGAACAAGATTGCCGTCTTACTCGGAGGGCGGAATGCAGAAGAATTGATCTTCGGTGAGGCCTCCACGGGAGCGCAGAACGATCTGGTCAGGGCGACAGACATTGCCAAGAGCATGGTGAAACCCTACGGGATGAGCGAGAAGCTGGGGACCATCACGCTCGATCGTGAAC
>JBBRRN010000065.1:0-11259 GCA_038200685.1 Nitrospirales bacterium | reverse complement strand
GGGCTCGATCGAGTCACGGTCGAAGTGGGAAAGGGAGACTTCTGTGCGTTTATCGGTCCCAGCGGTTGTGGGAAGAGCACGTTGCTGAACCTGGTTGGCGGCTTGGATATGCCGACCTCGGGAGAGATTCTTCTCGGAGGGCGTTCGACCAGTGGATTTACGAGCGACGACTGGACGAGGGTCAGGCGGGAGACCATTGGGATTATCTTCCAAGCCTTCCATCTCATTCCAGGATTGACCGCAGCGGAGAATGTCGCGTTTCCACTCTTGTTGCGTGGGGAGCGAGGAGCATCGGTCCAAGCCCGCGTTGCGGAGGTGATTGAGTTGGTCTCGATGACTGCGCGACGACATCATCGCCCCAGCGAGCTCTCGGGTGGGGAGCAGCAGCGAGTGGCGATTGCGCGAGCGATCGTGCATCAGCCCCAGATCATTCTTGCCGATGAGCCAACCGGCAATTTGGATTCCCAGCATGGGGCCGAGATCATCGTCCTCCTTCGGTCGCTCGTACAGCGTTTTGGCCAAACGGTATTGTTAGTCACCCATAGTGCCGAAGCCGCTGGGTCTGCGGATTATGTCTGGGCCATGAGGGATGGGCGGCTGATGACGAGAACGCAGCATAAGCCTGTCACGGTCGTCGCGTGATGGATCTGTCGACCACCATTGCCGGCGTGCGATTCCCCAGTTGCTTCATGAATGCCTCAGGGGCGCTCTGTGTCACGCGTGATGAACTACTGGCCCTCGGACGATCGCGTGCTGGGGCGATTGTTACGAAGTCGATGACGGTTGAGCCTCGCGACGGCAATCCGATGCCGCGGTACTATGCGTTTCCCGGTGGGTCCATCAACTCGATGGGTTTGCCGAACCTCGGATACCAGGCGTATGCCGCGCTCATTCCTGAATTGAAGAGTTTCGGAAAGCCGGTTATCGCCAGTGTAGCGGGTCTGTGTGAAGATGATTTCCCGACGATTGCGGCCATCATCAATGCGGCGAAGCCCGACTTGATCGAAGTCAACCTATCGTGTCCGAACATTCCTGGCAAACCGCAGATCGGCTATGATGCTGAAGCCTCTGAGCGACTGCTGAAGCGGGTTCGCAAGGTCATCACAGTCCCGATGGGGGTCAAGCTGCCTCCGTATTTCGACCCCGCCCATCATACAGCGATGGGAGAGGTGATTGGCCGTTGCGGGGTTGATTTTCTCAACCTGATTAACTCGGTCGGCAACGGGTTGGTCGTCGATCCTGAGCGCGAGGCGGTCGTCATCAAGCCCAAGGGTGGGTTCGGTGGGCTGGGAGGTACGATCATCAAGCCTGTTGCGCTGGCCAACGTGCGGGCGTTTTGGAAGATCTTCGAAGGGCGAATCCCAATCATCGGGACCGGCGGCGTAGCCAACGGCGTGGATGCGTTTGAACACCTGCTCTGTGGAGCGTCGGCCGTGCAGATCGGGACGGTGTTGGTGGAGGAGGGGATGAGTGTATTCGGTCGCTTGGAAACGGAATTGTCGGCTCAGCTCAGCAAGAAGGGTTACGCGAAGTTGGAGGACTGCCGGGGAAAGCTAAAGGAGTTATAGGCCTACTTGGTTCCGAACGTCTTGGCGAGGAGTCCCAGTTGCAGAGCTCGTCGGAGTAGTTGCGCGACGTTTCTCACATTCAACCGTCGCATTAAGTTGAATCGGTGTACTTCAACTGTGCGCACGCTGATCTCCAGTACATCCGCAATCTCTCGGTTTGTGTGTCCGATCGACACCAGGCGAAGGATGTCACGTTGCCGAGGGGTGAGGAGCTCGGCGTTTATCTTCTCATGGCGTGGCTGGATTTTTCGGCTCAAAGCAGTGTGTGCGCCCATCAATCCCCTCTTTTCGTCGACTCGTATGAGTCTAGCAAAGGTTTGTCTGGCTGTAAACGAAGCGGCTGATTTGTGCAGGGCTCCGTTTCCTGTTCGAACGATTCGAGTCGTCTCCTCTCCCTCGTCTCGTAGTGTTCGCCCCATTCATCACGCCCCCAGGATTCTATGATTATACCACTTGCGCTGATTCGCGCTCATGCGCTCCAGCGGCCATTTCGTACCCTGCTCAGCATCGCGGGAGTGGCACTGGGGGTCCTGGCTTCCGTGGCCATCGGAACAGCGAACGTTCAGGTGCTGCGATCATTCGAGCAAGCGGTTACTACGGTAGCTGGTTCTGCCACATTGGAAGTGGCAGGCCATGATCTCGGAGTAGATGAGTCGACCATCGCGACTATCCGTGCGGCCGAGGGGGTCGTGAGCGCCGCACCGGTCATTGAGGAGTCGGTGGTCATCGCCCAGGGGGAGGCGCGTGGCCAGATGCTTCAGATATTGGGGCTGGATTTACTTTCAGAGGTCGGGGCGCGTGGCTTTCAGATTCCGAAGGCTGAGGACCTCGATATGCTGGAGATGCTCCTCGCTCCGGACACCCTGTACCTAGGTCGGCAAGTGGCGGCTGAGTGGCACGTGGGGGTCGGTCATGTCGTCGAGGTGATGGTGGGAGGGCGTGTTGTACGGTTGAAAGTCGCAGGGCTCATCCAAAATGAGGAGGCACGCTCGTCTCTCTGGGATCGGCTTGCCGTCATGGATATTGCTGCGGCGCAGCTGTTGTTTCAATCGATCGGGCGGTTGGATCGGATCGATCTGGTGACGATGCCTGGCCGATCGCTCGACGGCATCGCCGCCTCTCTTCGCGCGGCTCTCCCTCCTCATCTTGTTGTGCAACGGCCGGCACAGCGGACCAAGCAAGTCGAAAACATGGTCTGGGCCTTCCAGCTCAATCTATCGGTCATGAGCTGGGTGGGGCTGCTCGTCGGGGTGTTCTTGATCTACAACACGATTGCCTTTGTTGTAGCGCAGCGGAGGCGGGAGATCGGCATCTACCGTGCACTCGGCATGACAGAGCGGCGAGTCATAGGCCTGTTTCTCATGGAAGCCGGGCTGCTCGGTCTTTTAGGTGGGCTCTTGGGAGGCGTGGGCGGGGTGTGGCTAGCGAGAGGATTGGTGTCACTCGTCAACCGAACAGTGTCAGATCTCTATGCGCCGGTCGTGTCTAGCGGGATGATCGTGTCGATGGACATCGTGACACTTACAGCAATCGCGAAAGGGCTTCTGCTCGGGACCGTTGTCTCGATGGTGGGTGCCTTGGGTCCGAGCGTAGAGGCCGGGAGGACTGTGACGGTTCGTGCGTTGGCGCCAGGAGACTATGAATCGACGAATCAGCTGAGGACTGGCCTGTGGGGCTGGATCAGCCTCATACTGTTCGCGTTTGCAGGCCTCTGCTCGCTGATGGGCCCTGTTGGGGACTTACCGCTCTTTGGTTATGTCGCGACAATCTGTCTCTTGGGGGCCCTCTCCTGTCTTGCCCCGATGTGTATCAAGGCGTTGGGATGGCGGAATCTTCGACGAGAAAGTCAGACGATGGTGGTCGGGGGAAGTCTCCGGCTTATCGCGGCAGATCAAGCCGCGCGTCATCCGGGCCGGAATGCGGTGACTGTGTCGGCGTTGATGGTGGGGCTGTCGATCATGATTGGTGTAGTCGTCATGGTTCGGAGCTTCCGCGACACGGTCGAGTTCTGGGTGGACGAAACGGTCATGGCCGATCTCATTGTGGCGCCGCAGTCCTGGCTTCATGGGAAACAGGCAGGGCAGGCTTCGCGTGCCCTGCCGGGGACATGGGATTCAACGCTATCGGCGATTGACGGTATTGCAGCAGTCGACACCTATCGTGAGGCGTATGTGGGCGTCGAGGGTCAATCGGTCGCGCTGGTGTCACGAGATCTTCGGCTCCATGCGCAACGTAGCCGGTATCTGATGGTCCATGGAGACTCAAGTGCGGCCTTGAGGCGAGCTGCCGAAACTGGAGGCGCTCTCCTGTCGGAAGTGTTGGCGACTCGGCTACAGCTTCGCGAAGGGGATACGGTCACGATCACAACGCCGGCGGGACCTGTCGCCGTGCCCGTTGCAGGGATCTTTTACGATTACGCGACCGACGGTGGGAAGATGGTGATGGATCGTGCATGGTATCGGCAACAATGGCACGATGACCGGGTAACCGTGTATTCCGTCTACCTGGCTTCCGGGGCCGATGCTGAGCACGTACGGCAGTCGATTGTGAGACATGTGGCTGGGTTGGATGGAATGACGCTCCCGCCGTTGGTCATCCGTAACCACGAACTGCGGCGAGAAATTCTTGAGATCTTTGACCGCTCTTTCATCTTGACCTATGTCCTTGAAGCGATCGCCGTGCTGGTGGCCGTGCTTGGCATCGTAAACACCTTGGTGACGGCCGTCCTTGAGCGGCGACGTGAGTTTGCCGCGTTGCGGGCGATCGGGGCCAGTACGAGGCAGGTGGAACGATTAGTGCTGTGGGAAGCAGCCTACCTCGGATTGATCGGGGCGGCGTTGGGCGTTGCGGGAGGCTTGCTGCTCGCCCTCCTGCTCATCCGCGTCATCAATAAACAATCCTTTGGCTGGACGATCCAGATGACGGTTCCAGGCGGAGTGATTCTGCAAGCCGTAGGACTCGCACTGACGGCAGCCTTGGTAGCCGGCTACTGGCCTGCGCGTTGGGCAGCAAGACAACCGGTCGTGGAAGGATTGCGAGAAGAGTAACGGCCTGGTTGGTCCTCCGTGCTCACGGAACCCCCACGATGAAACGGTGCTCGTTCGACGTGCGCAGTAGAGGACCAAGCCAGGTCGCTACTCTGGGGAGGGAAATACGAGCAAGCGTGGCCGGACCATTGGTGCGCAGAGGACTATGCGGCCACAGCCATGCGATTGGCAAACGCGAGCGGCATGTCTTTGCGATCTGATGGCGCGATTGTCAGCAGCGGCCTTGTTGCGTACCCGATCTCTTCTGCGACCCAACATGTCGGGATCTTTTGAATGGCGATATTGTACAGGTTGACCGAGTCGTTATAGAATTCTCGCCGGTCGGCTATGGTGCTTTCCAGCACCGAGATGCGCTGCTGAATGGCGACAAACTCTTCATTGGCTTTCAGATCTGGATACTGCTCGGCCACCGCAAAGAGTGTTCCTAAAGCCCCGACGATCCGATTTTCCGCCTGCGCCTTGTCTGTGACATTCAAGCTTTCGCGATAGGCATTGCGGGCTTTGGTCACAGATTCCAGCGTTTCCCGCTCGTGCGTCATGAAGGTATTACAGACTTGAACAAGCTTGGGAAGTTCATCGTGCCGCTGCTTCAGGATGACGTCGATATTCGACCAGGCCTTGTTGATGTTGTTCGCGAGCCGGACCAGTATGTTATAGACGGCCACCACATAGGCGATGAGCAGAGTCATGCCGCTCACAAGCAGGCTCCCGACTATCAAGGTACTGTTCATGGGCATTCTCCTCTGGGTACGGCGGTTACGATATCGTTCTCAGATAGTATTTGGCGAAGACGATCAAACATGATGCGGTAAGCGCCAGGCCTCCTGCTCGATACGCCCACACTTGCCATCGCAAGTGGGACAGCAAGTCTTTTTCGCTTCGATCCGAGATAATAAACTCATGGTCTCGGTTGCTCCCGATATAGAGACGAGCGGCGTTCTCGACGCGTTGTGTCGCGCCGAGGTGCTCATGTGCCGTTCCGAGGACGTAGACCTGCGCTTCCGGGAGGATGAATGATTCACGGCACCGAAGTGTTTTGTTTCCCAACCAACGTTCGGTTGAAATCCCCAGTCGATTGAGTCCGGCGATCGTCGTGGGGGACAAGGCTCCGAGCCAATCGTTTCGAAAGATGCGTTCGTCCTGCAAGATCAGCTTGGCGTCAAGGGGTACGACGAGCACGCGTCCAGTACTATCACTGACAAAAAAGGGTTGCTCCGACGTGCCTTTCGCAATGGTCTCCCACCGTGTATGCTTCCCGGAGCCGACGCGCTCTTCAACGGCATAGGTATAGAACACACAGGGAAATCCGCTAAAGGGAGAGGAGAGAACCTGTTCCTCTGATTGGACCCGCCCACTGATCTCCACTAATCCAAGAGCCAGTGAACGGATGGTCGAGGTCGGAATACTTTCGATCAAGCGCTTTCGTTGGCGAAGTAACCATCCGTCGGCCAAGAGCCAGAATCCTCCCAGGGTGCCGGCCGCCAAATATAAGAAGGGGTGATCCGGTGGCCGGCTCCACAGAGTGGTTCTCAAGGTTTTATCGATCCCGGCGGCGAAGATGATCCCTCCGATCCCGAGGGCGAGTCCGAAGAACAGCACCCAGAACCACAAGCCTTGAGCGTGGGAGCGTGGTGTCTTGAGTCCGGGCTGATGGCGAACCCTGTTGTTACGGGTATGATGCCTCGCCGCTGCCTGTGTATACAGCTCGATTTCGCCGATCGGGATAGGCACCGCCGCCCCTCGGTAGGTCTCATTCAGACGAGTGAGGCATCCGTGAGGCAGCCACCACCCGCGACAGGAATCGCAGCTCAGGAAGGACGTACGCGATACCGTTGCAGACTCCATGTGAATCCTGCATCGAGGGCAGAGGGTCTCTGTCTTAACCGCGACGCCTCCTGTGTCACCCAGCGCCCGCTTTAGCGAGGTGTAATCTTCGACAAAGAAATTCACCTCTCCCACATCGAGCCAGAGTCCGTGTCCGGAGGAACAGACATCGAGCCCAGGGCCATGGCTAGTTGGAACCTGAGTCAGGTCCTCCTGACAATCGGGACATTTCATGGCAACCATCGTATTCAAACTGTAGCAAGAATCGGGCAGGTGTCAACGCAATGCGCTTGTAATCGCCTTGAGAAACAGGGGGTTCAGCAGGGTTATCAGCGAGTAATCGTGAGGCAGCGTGCATCAAACGAGAGTCTCGGTCAGGACATGTTTCCCGGCTCTCTACTGCACCGCGGTTGAACCATGATAAGACTCATACGTGAGCGTTTACTTCCGTTCTTGGAGCAGGGTTAGCAAACTCACCACCTTCACCCTCACCTCTTACGCCGAGCGTTTCACGTCTCATGCGGAGCATCGCAGGAATTGTCATAGACCGACCGGCATGGGCCAATGGACGATACCGCGTATGATAACTGTCCCAACCGCGTTGAAATCGTCGTACACGTCTGCGCGAGGAATGTCATGCCCTCCTTGGTGAACTTGGGAAGCAATACGTTGACGGGCAAGTCGAGGTGAAGTGAGGGTCAAGAATACGATGGTGATCTGATATCCCGCTGTCTTCCATCCTGTCAGAAGCCGCAGATATGTTCTCCCGCTCAAGGTGCTTTCAAATGCAAAATCCTCCCGAGCTTTTGCCAATCGAATAAGTTCTGTCAAGACCAGTCTGCCTGCTTGCCGTGCGGCAGTTCTGGCTGAAGGGGTGAAAACCCGCCAGCGAGGACGTCAGCACTCACGAAGTGAATCATGCCGACTTCGCGAAGAAGAAGTTCTCTGCGAAGGTGGTCTTCCCGGCTCATGTGGTCCGGCAATGAAAATGCAACGGGGGGATCGAACGGTTCGGGTGCTCACGGTTGAGCCTGTCAGCCTGCTACTGGCTGCTGGTAATTGACCTCTATCTTGAATCCGAGATCCTCGATCATGTCCCAGACCTCTGGAGCCGGCTGGCCTGGTGTGGTGAGGTAACCGTTCACGAAGATGGAGTCGGCTGGATAGAGCGCCAGCGGCTGGAGACTGCGCAGATTATGTTCGCGGCCACCGGCTACGCGCAGTTCGGTGCGTGGGTGTAGGAACCGGAAGAGGCAGAGGATTTTCAAACAGCGTTGGGGAGTCAGGTTGTCACAGTCTTCCAGCGGCGTGCCTGTTGCCGGGTGGAGTGTGTTCAGGGGAATCGAGTCCGGTTTCACGTCGATGAGGGCCATGGCTAGGTCGATGAGATCTTCATCCTTCTCTCCCATTCCTACGATCCCGCCGGAACAGATTTCCAACCCGGCGGCACGAGCATTCCGGATGGTGCTGAGCCGGTCTTGGAAGGTGTGCGTGGTGCAGATAGAGGTGTGAAAAGCTTCGCTCGTATTCAAGTTGTGGTTCACCCGATCGACTCCCGCCGCCTTCAGGCGCTTGGCCTGTTGTTCATTCATCAGGCCCAGCGAGCAGCAAATCTGAATCGGAATCTCCTGCTTGATTGAGCGAACGGCTCCGGCGATCTCGTCGATTTCCCGGTCTAGCGGACTCCGACCGCTGATGACGATGCAATAGCGTTGGGCCTTCGATGCCGCCGCTTGCCGTGCACCGTCGATCATCTGTTGTTGAGGTACAAGGTTATAGCGTTCGATGGGAGCGGTAGAGATCGCGGATTGAGAACAGTAATGACAGTCTTCCTGGCAGGCACCGCTCTTGGCGTTCTGCAACATCTGGAGGCGAACGGTCTTGCCGAAATAGCGTGATCGGACGGTAAAGGCGGCTTGGAGGAGTTCCAGCAACTGCTCATCAGGAGTATCAAGCACAGCTTGGCATTCATCTCTGGTCAACGTTTCGTCGCGCAAGGCTTTGGCAGCGTAATCCTGATAGTCGACCATGAGGCACTCCATCATTTGTAGAGGGTGTATTGACTGTGATATAGGTGGCTGCGCGCGTCAGGCAGCCGAGTTCGTCGAAAACCTACACGGTTTCGAAAGGAGAAGCAATGCCTTCGTAGGGAACCGCTGAGACTGGGAGGGGGTTGTTGTCTGCATCGGGAACCGCTTGACCGCCGGCATTCGGCAAGGGCAATGCGACCAACGTATTCCAGATCCCACAGCTTCTGCAGCGCCCAGACCATTCGGTCGATTCATGCCGGCAGGCGGTACAGACATAGGGGACGACCACGCGCTTTTTAAAATGCAGGGCCTTCTTCAGCTCGGTGACGGCCAGTTCCATCTCTTGCTTGCGCAAATAGAGATTGGCCATGATCTTATGGTAATCGACCAATTGGTCCTGTACCCCTTCGACGGTTGAGAGGATGTCGAAGGCTTCGTCGACCATTTCGAGACGGTAATAGAGCTTGCCTAAATAGAACTGCAGCGCTGGGTTGCTTGGATCTTGCCGGAGGGCTTCCTGATAGACCCTGATAATTTCACTAGGCTCGCCCTGTTCGAGAAAGAGTTCTTCGAGGCGGTGAAGGATGATGTTGCTACGGGTCTTGGCATAGACCTTATTGAGAATTTCTACGGCTTGCGTGGTCTTGCCTTCCCGGATCAAGATTTCGCCGATGCCAACGTAGGCCGGTAAGAACGTCCGGTCTCTCTTAATGGCGCCACGGAAGTACCGCCGTGCTTTATCGGGGTGGCCTCGTTCCAGCAGTTGGCGTCCGACCTCGTACGTACAGCCGGTGAGGAGTTGGGCTTCGGCCAGTCGTTCCGGTTCAGCTAGGTTGGCCTTTAGGAGCCGATGTTGGATTTCGAGTGCCTCACTCCATTTTTCGAGCCTGATTAGCAGATCTCGTTTCCGTATGAGCGCGGTGAGGTTATCCGGTTCGATGGTGAGCATCTTGTGCAGGGTCTGTAAGGCGTCCTCATACCGCTTGGCGCTCTCCAAGTCGTTGGCCAACTCCAACAGGATTTCGATGTTGCGCTCGTCGACGCGATTCGCTCGTTGATGGAGGCGGATCGCCTCTGCGAAGTTGTGTTCCACGCGGTAAATATTTCCCAGCCAGAGCAGCGAATCGACACGATTCGGGTCCATGGCCAGCGCGCGTTCGAACAGGGCAATGGCTTCGACGGTGCGTTTCGACATAATGGCATGGGTGCCTTCACGATGGAGCGCGTCGATTTTTTCTTTGCGGCGCAATAACCGCGTGCTGCGCCAGTTGCCGATAGCGTGGGCGGTCTGCCGCATGCCGACGGCTAAGGCCACGAGCACGGCGCCGATAGCCATGGAAAAGACGACGAGTGTGACAGGACTCAGTTCGAATTGGATGGAGGGACTGGTTCGGACTGCGACCGTTCCAGGATTCAACTCGCGTGCGTAGCTGTAGAGAAAAATCCCGATGCTGACGAGGAAGATAGTGGTGAGCAGTCGGAGCATCGAACTAGGCCTTGGTTTTCGCGGGCGCCTTTTTCCGCTTCACGAGCCGTGGGGTCACGGTCGGTTGTGCGACCGTCGGTTCATCCGGGATGGTGACGCGTTTGGCGTCGGCCCACAACCGTTCGAGTGCGTAATGCGTCCGGACATCCTGTCTGAAAATATGGACGATCACATCGCCAAAGTCCATCAAAACCCATTGTGAGGACCGTAGGCCTTCGACACGTAGCGGCTTAGAACCGGCACGAGAGAGGATACCATCGATATAATCGGCGATGGCACTCGCCTGGCGATCCGAATCCGCAGAGCCGATGACCAGGTAGTCGGCAACGGAGGTCAGCGGCGCTATCTGGAGGACGAGAACGTCGGTGGCCTTCTTGTCGAGCATGGCCCGGGCAATGGCGAGGGCCGTGGACCTAGCTGTTCGTGCGATTAGGGTCCCCTTGGTAGAGATGATGTCGAAGTATATAAGATTCCACTAAGGGCGGCAACAGGTTTGCCGCTGGGAGCCCTTGGCGGATTCGAGCGCGAATGTCCGATGCGGAGACCGCGGAGGGTGGTAGTTTGAGGCAGATCAAGCCTTGCGTTCCGAGCGGCGCCTCGATTCGTGAAATCCGTCCCGCATCGAGGTCCGCCAGTGAGGGATAGGGAATCGGCGGAAGCCGTGCGACGGTAGATAGGGAACGAAACGACAGGCCTGGCCGGGAGAGGATGACGAAGCGGCAAAGCTCTAGCAATGTCTGTGGCTCACGCCAGGATGGAAAATCCAGAAAGGCATCGAGTCCGATCAAAAAAAAGAGCTGGGTCTGTGCGCCATATTCTTGTTGTAGTAGGCGAACGGTGTCGATGGTATAGGACTTGCCTGGCCGCCTGACTTCCACATCTGAGATGGCGAAAGCGGGGTCTGAGTCGATAGCAAGGTGGACCATCTCATAGCGGTCTTGGACAAGCGCCAGACTGCCGTTTGGCTTATGGGGAGGGTGACTTGTGGGAATGAAGAGGATCTGGTCGAGCCCGAGCGCCTCGCGTGTCTGGCGCGCAATGGCCAGGTGACCATTGTGCACTGGGTTGAAACTGCCGCCGAGGAGGCCAAGGCGAAGGGGGCCAGAGTGCTGAGTGTTGGGTGCCGAGGGCTGAGATTCAGAATCTGGTGACATCATAACTGAGTACTCGAATCTATCAGGTTAAGGAAAATTTAATAAGGCACACGAGAGCTTTGATGATCTGCAGTTGTGGCACAACAGGAATACCTTTCCCGCAGAATGCTTAAAATGGCCAGACTTCTCACCCGCCCAACCCTGGCGCGC
>JBBRRN010000064.1:0-11341 GCA_038200685.1 Nitrospirales bacterium | reverse complement strand
CGAAGCGTTCGCTGGGGGTGACGGTCATGTGTGGGAGGGGGGCAGTCTCGGCTTCAAGTGTTGAGTCCATCCTTAGCGTGAGTGAAACAGTGGAGCCGCCCGGGTGACGCAAAAAGACCTCACGGAGGCGCGGTAATTGCTCTGTCACATCAGGGCGATTCGTCAATCGAATGTAGACCCGTTTGATTGTCTGTACTTGCACCTCAGCGAGCGGTTCAATCTTGCTCCCTCGAATTTTTGTGCCTTTATCTCCCCGATCCACTGTGCCTGTGATGCGCACGAGGCGTTCTGGGACAACCAAGTCGGCGGCCTGTTTATAGAGATCTGGAAAGACGATGATCTCGACCACGCCCACGAGGTCTTCCAGGGTGAGATAGGCCATCCGGTCACCCTTCTTGGTCAGCATGCTTTTGACGGTCGTAATGATTCCACAGAGCTTCACTTCTCGACCGTCCGACAGTTCAGGTAGGCTGATCGTCGAGGCCGTGGCAAGCGCCTGGATGGTGCTCTCATAGCGCGCCAGCGGATGAGAGGAGATATAGAAGCCGGTCAATTCCCGTTCGTGTTTTAATCGTTCGCTCTGGTCCCATTCAGGAATATTGGGCAACAGTGGCGCGGCTAGATGTTCTTCAGAACCGTGTCCATTCAGTTCGTCGCCAAAAATATTGGTCTGCCCGAGATCTCGTTCGCGCTGCGCAGCGGCGCCGTCCTCGACGGCTTGGTCCAGCACCGCAGCCAGCTGTGAACGTTTCGCGCCGGTTGAATCGAACGCGCCGGTCTTGATCAGCCCTTCGATCATGCGCTTGTTCACTTTGTGCAGGTCGACGCGCCGGCAAAACTCAAAGAAGGACTTGAAGGGACCGGTTGCATTCCGAATCTCGATGATCGATTCGACGGCACCTTCGCCGACATTCTTGATGGCCGCCAGGCCGAACCGGATGGCGCGATCCACCACAGTAAAGTTCTTATGGCTTTCGTTGACGTCCGGGGGCAGGACGTTGATGTTGAGATCGCGGCACTCCGTGAAGTAGCCAACGATCTTGTCGGCGTTGCCCATGTCGGTGGTCATGAGGGCAGCCATGAACTCGGTCGGGTAGTGCGTCTTTAAGTAGCCGGTCTGGTAGCAGACGACGGCATAGGCCGCGGCGTGCGACTTGTTGAACCCATAGCCTGCGAACTTCTGGATCAGTTCGTAGAGCTTCTCTGCTTTCTTGTCGGGAATCTTATTCGTTTTGGCGCCGGCCAGGAACTGCGCACGCAGCTTCTCCATCTCCTCCGGCTTCTTTTTACCCATGGCACGCCGGAGAATGTCGGCTTGGCCGAGCGAGAAGCCCGCCACCTTGTTGGCAATCGCCATCACCTGTTCCTGATAGACGATGACCCCGTAGGTGTCCTTCAGGATCGGTTCGAGTTCGGGCACTTCGTAGGCGATCGGAGTCTTGCCCTGCTTGCGTTTGATGAAGTCGGGTATCAGATGCATTGGGCCAGGGCGATAGAGCGCGATGATGGCAATGATGTCCTCGAACCGGTCCGGCTTCAGGCCGGTCAGGAGGTCGCGCATCCCTGAGCTTTCCAACTGGAAGAGGCCGATCGTCTTTCCTGAAGAGAGGAGGGCAAAGGTCTTGGGGTCGTCGAACGGCATCTGCTCCATGACTAACGGTGGATCCCCAAGATGCCGCTCATTGATCAGATTCTCGGCGCGTTTGATCATCGTGAGGGTTTTGAGGCCCAGGAAGTCGAATTTAACGAGTCCGATTTTTTCGACGTCTCCCATCGAATATTGGGTGACGATTTCGTCGTTGGCTCCTTTGTAAAGTGGCACGTGGTCCGTGAGCGGCCCTTCGGAAATCACCACACCGGCGGCGTGGGTCGAGGCATGGCGGGCCAGCCCTTCAAGGGAGCGGGCAATGCCCATGAGCTCTTTCACTCGCGTATCGGTCTCGACGAGATCGCGCAGTTTTGGTTCTTGATCGAGTGCCTGCTGGAGCGTGATGTTGAGCTGATTCGGTACGAGCTTGGCCACGCGGTCGACGTCGGCATAGGGGATTTCCAGCACACGGCCCACATCCCTGATCGCGGCTTTCGCTCCGAGCGTCCCGAACGTAATGATTTGGGCCACGTGGTCTTTGCCATACTTGTCGACCACATAGTTGATGACCTCCCCCCGGCGTTCCATGCAGAAATCCATGTCGATATCGGGGAGGGAGACGCGCTCGGGATTCAGAAACCGTTCGAACAAGAGCGTATAGACGAGGGGGTCGAGATCCGTGATGCGCAACGCATAGGCGACGAGACTCCCGGCGGCGGAGCCGCGGCCCGGTCCGACGGGAATGTGGCGCGAGCGGGCAAACTTGATGATGTCCCACACGATGAGGAAATAGCCGGCGAATCCCATCGAACAGATAATCGTCAGCTCTTCACGCAAGCGAAGTTCATAGGTGGCCGACAGGATCTGACTGGGCCTTTCTTTAAGCCTGGCCGACAATCCCTCCAACGCCAGGCGCTCCAGATACGTTTCCCGCGTGAAATCTTCAGGAACTGTGTATTGCGGGAGATGCGTCTTGTTCAGCGCCAGTTGGAGATCGCAGTTGTCCGCAATGCGACAGGTATTGGCGACGGCATCGGGGAACTCAATAAAGGAAGCCGAGACTTCTTCTGTCGATTTCACATAGAGCTGGTCCGTATCGAACTTCATGCGATTCGGGTCGCTGATTGTCTTGCCGGTTTGCAGGCAGAGCATCAGCTCATGCGGGCGAAAATCTTCTTTCTTGAGGTAGTGGCAATCGTTGGTGCCGACCAGAGGGATCTCCATGTTCTTGGCGATCTCGAGTAGACCGCTATTCGCGACTCGCTGGTGGTCCAACCCGTTCGCCTGCACCTCAAGGTAGAAGTGTTCCTTCCCGAATATTTCTTGAAACTCTCCCGCCACAGCCATGGCGCCATCCATGTCCTTCTGGCCAATAAGGTACGGGATCTCGCCGCTCAAGCAGCCGGAGAGGGCAATCAGACCCTCGTGGTGCTCTTTCAATATCTCCTTATCCATCCGTGGCTTATAGTAGAACCCTTCAAGATATGCTTTGCTGACTAGCTTGATTAGATTCTGGTAGCCGGTCAGATTTCGAGCCAGGAGGATCAGGTGATAGTAGTCGTTGTTCGCGAGGCCGCTGTCTTTGGCCGCTAAGCGACTGCCAGGCGCCATGTAGGCTTCGCAACCGATGATGGGTTTGATGCCTGCATCGTTGGCTTTGCGGTAGAACTCGATGGCCCCGAACATGTTGCCATGGTCGGTCATGGCCACGGCAGGTTGACCAAACGCTTTGATCTGTTGGACCAGCGGCTCGATTTGATTCGCGCCGTCCAGGAGACTGAACTGGGTGTGGAGATGAAGGTGCACGAAGGACGAGGCCATGGCGAGATTTTAGGAGGGCAGGGAAGGTGAAGTCAAACGAAAGAGAGTGGAGGGCGGCCTGTTGATCTCCTGTGCTCGCGCAACGCGCGGTCGCGAACTCCCCTCGTTGGACACGCGCAGTGGGAGATCAAACAGGCCGCCCTCCCTGAAGAGGGTGCAGTCAAGTTCAGAATAATAGGACGGGCAAGTCTGGTCGTCCTCCTGCTCGCGGAACGCGCACGATAGGAATGTGCTCGTTCGACGCACGCAATCGAGGATCGACCAGGCTGCCATTGAAAATGAAATAGGGGATTGGTATTACGCGCGCAGTGAGAGATCAATTGGAGCGGCCTTCCTGAAGAGGGGGTGGAAGTTCACACTGATTTGCGATGGAGTGACCAGTCGGCAGAGAGGTGTCATAATAGCGTTGATTCAAAGATGTGTCGCAGTCGATGCCAGATCGATGGTTTTGAGGGCACTCAACAATAGGAAGAAGGGCACCCATGCGAATACTACTGGTTGAAGACGATCTGAACCTTGCACAGTTCATCCGCAAAGGGTTGAAGGAAGAGCAGTATGCGGTGGACTTTGCAGCCGATGGTGAAGAAGGGCTGGAGTTGGCCTTGGGAAACCCATACGATCTCCTAATCCTCGACATCATGTTACCTAAGCTCGATGGCCTCACGCTTTGCCGCCGTGTTCGGGCCAAGGGAGATATGACTCCGGTTTTGTTGTTGACCGCGCGCAATACGCTGGAAACCAAGGTGTCAGGTTTCGATACCGGCGCCGACCAGTTTTTACCGAAGCCGTTCGCGTTCGTCGAGCTCCTGGCGAGAATCCGGGCCTTGCTGCGCCGAGGAGGCCCACAACAATTGATTCGTCTCAAAGCCGCCGATCTAGAGTTGGATCCGGCCGCTCACCGCGTGTGGCGAGCGGGACAGGAAATCCCACTGACGAATAAAGAGTATGCGCTGCTTGAGTTCCTGATGCGAAATAAGAATCGGGTATTGACGCGAACGGCGATTATCGAACATGTGTGGGATATCAGCTATGACCCCATGACCAACATCGTGGACGCCCACATTCGGGCTTTGCGCGCCAAGATCGACCGAGATTTCCCCCCACCGCTGATCGCCACAGTGCGCGGCGCAGGGTACATGTTGGAGGAAGCAGAGTCGGCTATATGAAATACTTGAGCCGTTTGATCCGTCAGTCGGCGCTCATTCTGATGGCGGCGCTTCTCCTGGTCTTTTCTGGGCTGACCTATATCGGAGGTGACGCCTTGTTGCGCCGCTTTGTGGATGGCCGGCTGTTAGGGTTGGCGGAGACCCTGGCCAAGATCGTTGAACAGTACCCCGCCATCATCGAAAGTGCCGGAGATGGTGGTGCGCTTACTGCGGCGATCGGCGGGAACAATATGGAATCATACCAATTGCAGGATGTCATTCATTCTCTTCGTATTTTCTTGCCGGATGGTCGACTCATTTGGAAAGCCCCCAACGCGGCGGCACAGATGTCAGTCCCTGATCACCTGCTCGAACAAGTTCGTCGCGGGACCCCGGTATTTGAAACCAGCGAGACGACCGATGGCACCCCTGTTCGGCACGTGTTCATTTCGATCCCACGGCAAGGGCAGGTGCGGTACGTGCTGCAGGCCGAAACATCATTGATCCTGTACCAGGAGACACGTACGGGTCTGATGATTCTCCTGACGCTAGGGTCCGGGATCATCCTTCTTGTCGCATGGGTGGGCAGCGGGTGGTTGGCGAAGCAAGTGCTGACGCCGATTGAAGTGTTGAGTACTGGCGCCGAAACGATGTCCGAAGCCGATCTGGGGAAGCGATTTACCCTGGATTCACCGTATCAAGAGTTCCGTCGGCTTACCCAGGCGTTCAACTCCGTAATCGACCGGTTCCAACGGAGCGGTGAAATTCAGCGGAGATTTTGCGACATTGCCGCCCATGAAATGAAAACCCCATTGACCATCTTGCAGGGCAACCTGGACGTAGCTCTCATGAAAGCCAGAACCTCGGAAGAATATCGCGAAGCGCTCCTCAATAACCTTGAGCAGGTCGGGCGACTCATTGCCCTGACGCGCTCCCTGTTGACCCTCGCAAATTTCACGAGCGGAAAGCCTCCCGTTCATCTCGTGCCACTCGCCCTGGAACCGTTGATTCAAGATCTGGTGGATGAACTCACTCTGCTTGCCGATGACCGTCGAATCACATTGTCGTTTGAAGCCCAATTGGTCCCACCTGTCCTCGGGGACGCACAGTGGCTCAAGCAAGCGCTGATTAATCTACTCGACAACGCTCTTCATTACACCCCGTCGGGGGGAGCCGTCACCGTCCGCTTGCAGGCGGTTGGAGAAGGGGTGGCTGTGGCTGTCGAGGATACGGGCCATGGAATCGAGCAGGAACATCTTCCGCATCTGTTCGAGCGGTTTTATCGGACTGATTGGGCGCGGGCAAAGGATGCCGGCGGCACCGGACTCGGACTCCCCATCGTCAAGGAAATTGCTGAGGCTCACAGCGGATCCATTTCGGTCACAAGTCAAGTCGACAAGGGCTCGGTCTTTACCCTGCGTTTGCCGACTCTCTCACGTTAGGCCTTTCCTGGTCGTCTGTCAGAACTTTGAATTCTCTTCCTGATTTTATTCTCCTCTGTTATCAAGGGTCTTGAGAGAGTTCTCTCGATGCGGCGGCATATCGTGATCTGTGCCTAGTCGCGTTGGAAACATGAAGGATTCTTCATGGTCCGTTCACGATCCGTTCATCTTTGTCAGGTATCATTTTATTGTGGGAAAGGTGTTGCGGGAGACGTAGTGAGTGATCATTTTCTAGGGGTCGGGAAGCGGGCGGTTAGTCTTTTAGTGATGGAGGGCCGTATGGGCAAGATATTTCCGGCTATGGTGATGGTGGTCCTCGCGCTCGTGAGCCTGGTAGGATATGAGTCACGAGCTGGCGGAGAGACGAATCTCGTCCGTGTGGCAGAGATGCAGAAAACCCTTCGCGAACTCTGGCTCGGGCACATCTTTATGATTCAGCATGTTGTCTTGTACAACACGACGAATAATCAGGCGGAGCGGTATACCGCCGACAAGCAGGTTCTGGCGAACGCCAAACAGATTGCGGACACATTTACACCGTTCTACGGCGAAGCGAGGTCTGAGAAGCTCTTTACCCTGCTGAGCGGTCATTATGCCGCGGTTAAAGCATATTCCGAGGCCACCATCGAGGGTAATACACACCTACAAGATGCCGCGCTGGCTCATTTGGCGTCCAATGCCGACGACATCGATGTTTTCTTCAACGGAGTCAACCCAGAACACTTGCCGAAATATACTATTCGGGGCCTGATTGCGGCGCATGGAGCCCACCATGTGCTCCAAATCAATCAGTACAAGAAAAAAGAGTATGCGAAGCTCGATGAAACCTGGCCGATGATGCGACAGCACGTCTATATCATTGCAGATACGCTAACAACGGCTTTGTCGAAGCAGTTCCCTGACAAGTTTTCATGACAGAGAGGGGCGTTGCCGCGTGGATTGACTCCGTTAAAAGTACGCAGTATGGCACAGGCCTACGTTACGCTGCCGATGGACAGGACCCGCGGTTCAATTGAACCGCGGGTCTTCTTGTCTTAAGGCCCAGAAGAACCCACCGGCCCCATCGTATTCATGATGTGCTGCGACTACCGCCGATGCCTGACTCAAATGAGGCGGGTGATATTGGCGGGAGCAGGACTTACACCTCCGCGAGTCTTGCGCTTGCGCGCCCGGTGCCAATTCGCGACGAACAGTGCGAATGATCCAAACTCATCCGATCAGGATAATGAAGAATTCTTCATCATTCGTTCACAAGTCCTTCATATACGACTGTTATAGTCGCACTGTATCCTTCGGGAGACTGAGTGCCTTCTCGGGAATGTGAACGGCTGGAATACAACACCAACTGCGGAAAGTCGAGGATGGAGAATGTTATGAGCAAGATATTTCAGCCTATGGCGGCGTTGGTCCTCGTGCTCACCGGCTTGGCGGGCTGCGACTATGAATCGCGTGCGGCCGGGGGTGTGAATCCAGCTCGTGTGGCGGAGATGAAGCAGACCTTTCGAGATCTCTGGCTTGGACACATCTATTGGGTGCAGCACGCCGTATTGAATAGTGCAACGAACAGTCTGGCAGCGCGCAATGCCGCCGAAAAAGAGGTCGACGCCAATACGAAACAGATTGCAAGCATGATCACCCCTTTCTATGGTGAGGCCGCGTCGCAGAAATTCTTGAGTCAGCTGGATATCAACATCAGCGCAGATAGAGAATACTCGGAAGCTACTGTTGCGGGGAATAAGAGTCAGCAAGATGCTGCACTGGCCCGCTTGGCGTCTAACAGTGACGACTTCGGCGAATTCCTCAGCGGAATCAGCCCCTATCTAGAGAAAGACACCGTTCGGGGGTTAATTGCGGCCCATGGAGCCCACCATGTCCTTCAAATCAACCAGTACAAGAAAAAAGAGTATACGCACCTAGAGCAAACCTGGAAGATGATGCGAGAACACGTCTATGTCATTGCCGATACGCTCACGACGGCGTTTGTGAAACAGTTTCCGGGCAAGTTTTTATGACTGGTGAGTGCTATCAGCGCAGGCGACGAGTCCGAAAGAAGACCGCAGAGCGTTCATGAATACTCCGGACTAGCCGCTCAGACAGAGCTGCGGTGTTGCTATATGAGCGGTTTGCAATGACATAATTCGGCACTCAATTCGCCTCGACGGGGAGGCTCAACACTTGGAAGCTAGCCAGTCGCCACCTGAGATGCGAGCGCTGTCCCTCAGTAAGGTTGTGGTCCACTCGCTGGATTCTAGTCATTGCGTTTTGAGATGTCTTCCTCCTAAGCCCTAATGATAGATTGACCGCAGCAATCTGAGCGCATCGCAAAGAAGCAAGAGGGTTGCCGCCGATGGACCGATGGGCCTCACAGTGGGGGGATCAGCTCCGCATACAGCACAAGGTGTGGGTGGCGCTTCTACTGCTCTGCGTTCCACTCAGTGCAGGCATTGCCTTTCATCTGTATGTTGTCCAACAGCTACTTGAACTCCAACAACAACGGCAAGAGCTCATGCTGGCTGATGCGCAGGTACATGCGCTTGGACGGCTCGCTGTTGATATTGAAGACGGCTTTCGCGGCTACGTCTTGACCCAGCAACCAGCCTTCCTTACTCCATTCGCAGAAGCAGAAGCGAAGCTCGACCAGGCGTTGTCGGATACCACACAGTCACTCGCGAGGCTATCGGGTCCTCCGAACAGTCTCGCGACGATTGAACAACAGCTGAAAAGTCTGTTGCGTTCGAAGCATGAATTAATCTCAGACATACAGAAGGGTTCGGCCGACAAGGCGCTAGTGTACGTGCGGTCTGGTGAAGGGCTCCGACGTTCCGATCTGCTCCGCGAAGGCGTCTGGGCTGTAGAAGACCACATCGAGAGGCAGAGGAATTCGTTGAACGAACAAGCGGATGCGCTGTCCCAGCGGACATTTGTTGGACTGTGGATTACGCTGGCCGCTGTGGTTGCGCTGGGATGGATGGTCTCCCGCGTACTGGCCCGCTCTTTCACCGATCCGATCATGCGGCTGCAATCTGCTACAGCAAGGATTGGAGCGCAAGTCGATGTGGCTGGGATCACCGAGTTGTTGGCCAATGGCAGAGGCGCGAAGGATGAACTCGGTCAGTTGGCAGAGGCATATCTCGCCATGGCTCGTCGCATAGAGACGAACATTCAAGAGATCGAAGCGCTCGACACAATCGGTCAAGAGATTAATACCATCGGTTCAGACGATTTGGATGGAGCGTTGCGACGTATTACGGACCGGGCAGTAGAATTGGTGCAAACGGATGTCTGTCTGGTGCTCCTTCGCGATGAACGGCTGGGTTGTTGGATTGTTGAAGCAGGATCCGGTGAATGGAACGACCGTTTGAAGAAATGGGTCATGATGTGGGATGCGCTTCCGGTCGCGGTTCAAGCGTTTGAGACGCGCGCGATGGCTACCGGGGAACGGTTTCATTCAGATGAGTGGCCGCAGACGGTCCAGCACAACTTGACCGGGGATAGTAGGCTGGCAATTCCACTGTTGGCGCAGGGGATTCCGCTCGGTGTTCTGTGGTTTCTGAACAAGCGATCCCGGGCGGCACAAGAGTGGAATCAGCGTCTGGCTGAAGGATTGGCTCAGGAGGCTGCGCTGGCGATCTCAAATGCACGACTGTACGAAGCGGCACAACAAAAGCAGCGGGGTTTGGTAACACGTCTTCGACAGCTTGAGCATCTGGCGGAAACCTTGGCTCATGATCTCAAGGGGCCGGGGGCTCGTATGGAAGAACTTGCGCGGTTACTGGTTCAACAGGATAGTGGGCAATTTGATGATCGGACGAAGCGGTGGTTATCTCTTATCGAGGAGAACGGCAAGGAGCTTGTGCAGCGGGTGGAGGGAATCATGACCGTCGCTCACGTTGGCGCTGATCAGGAGACCATCACGGCTATCGATCCCACTGCGGTTATTCTCCAAGTGTTGGACGCCCGAGCCGATGAGATTCGTCGGCTTTGCGCGGTGATACAGGTTGAACCAGGCTTACCACTCGTCGCTTGTCACGGCGCCTCTCTCCGGCAGGTCTTCGATAACCTTGTCTCGAACGCGTTGAAATTCACTCGAGAGGGAGAGTCACCCGAGGTAAAGATCAGTGGGCATGTCCAAGGATCAATGGTGGTTTTCTCTGTTGAGGATCATGGGATCGGGATCCCTGTGGCCCAACGCACTCGAGTGTTTCAGCCCTTTGTCCGTCTGTTGATGTCTGACGCAGCCGGCGACGGGATTGGTCTGACCATCATCCAGCGTATCATGGAGCTGTATGGCGGCACAGTGTGGATCGACGGAGCCAAGGGGCCTGGCTGTACCGTACAATTCACGGTCCCGAGTTTTCAGAAACAAGAGGGAGCCTCGAACGCCACGAAGCGGTCGTTGAAGGATCTCGATGTGGTTGATGTCGTCCGGCAAGTGGCTCTGTGAGGAAAGGGTAGATGATGATGCGTAGTGGAGTTTCAGACTTGCGAACGACCAGAACCAAATCTAAAGCGCCGTTCACGATCCTAATCGTCGAGGACAACGCAACAGATGTTGAGTTGATGCTGCACGCCCTTGAATCGGCAGATCTGAAACCGCTCGGGGGAGATTTCGAAATGGAGGTTCGCGCCAAGGCAGAGGGGGCCTTGGAGTTGATCGGGGAACGAGCCGTCGATCTTGTCCTGACCGACATGATGTTGCCGGGAATGGATGGGCTGGATCTCGTTAGCCGCATTCAACGGATCGATCCAAACTTGCCGGTGCTGGTCGTGACGCGGATGAACGCGGTTTCTCTTGCCGTGGATGCGATGCGGCGAGGCGCCTTCGACTATGTGCTGAAGCCGGTCAATGCGGAGGATTTGGGGGTGCGACTTCATCGGGCGATTCGAATCTCCGAAATCCTACGTCGGCATTCAGTGTACGAACAACAGGACCGACAGCAGTTCACCGCCAATAGTTTCGTGGGGAAGGGCACAGCATTCGAACACATTACGCGGAGTATTCGTGAGGCATCCCAAGGCCGCTCGACGGTCTTAATTACCGGCGAAACCGGAACGGGAAAAGGGATGATTGCACGGGCGATCCATCAGCAGAGTTCTGAGCGCGATCGGCCGTTTCAAGTGATCGATTGTACGACCGTTCCTGATGGGATGATGGAGTCCGAGCTGTTCGGGCATGTACGGGGGGCCTTCACCGGTGCGATCGTCGATAAGCCTGGGCTCATTGAATTGGCGAACGGCGGCAGTGTGTTTCTCGATGAAATCGGGGAGCTTCCTCTTCTCCTCCAAGCGAAACTCCTGCGCGTCCTAGAGGAAAGCGAGGTACGTCCCGTAGGCGGAACCAGAAT
>JBBRRN010000063.1:0-11348 GCA_038200685.1 Nitrospirales bacterium | reverse complement strand
GTTTCTCATCAATCGCTTGGCCCCGCTCTTCGGCTTGAGCTCGACCACCCTGCATGTGGCGCTGGTGGTCGGGGCCCTCACGGCGATCCTCGGCGCCACCATGATGCTAGTCCAGAACGACATCAAGAACACACTTGGCTTCTCGACGATCGGACAGATGGGTTACATGATTATGGAGTGTGGATTGGGCGCCTTCTCGCTGGCCGTCTTCCATCTCATCGCCCATGGACTGTTCAAGGCCACGATGTTCCTGAATTCCGGCAATGTGATCCATAAGGCCCGCCAGGAACCGGCATCCCCCCACGCGGATCCACATGAGGAAGAACGGGAGTTCTCTCGCCTGACCTGGTTCACGGGATTCACAACCACGCTGCTGATTCCGCTTCTTATCCTTCTCGTGACACACGGGGTGCTTCACATTCCATTATTGGAATCGCAAGGCACAGTGATCTTCCTGTTCTTCATCTGGGTTACGTCCTCCCAAGCCATCTTGACTCTTATCCGCCTACGCGCAGTCGCCTCATGGAAGGTATCCGTGGCAATGCTGCTGATACTGCTCTTCGTGGTGTTCAACTACTTGTTCGCAGTCGAATCCTTCACCAGGTTTCTCTACCCAAATCCGGCCGAGGTTGCGACATACTTCCAAGCAGCAGCGCTCCCCAATTGGCTCTTTGATGGTCTCATCGGCGGAACGGCTTTGGTCATCATTCTAGGGTGGTTCTATATCTATGCCAAAGCCCACGGCCAGACGATGTGGGTGCCGAGCTTGGTGGAAAGCCTCCGCCACCGCTTGTATGTGCTGTTCTTGAACCGGCTCTATGTAGACCAGGCCTATGAGCGACTTGGTTGGGCCGTCACACACGTTGCCCGCAGCATTGATAGGCGGCGCAGCGAAGGGCGCCACGATAGATGATACAGGGCGCGGCGAAGCGGCTGTTGTCTCCTGTGACTTCCCACGAGAGGATGGGCCTTCAATCAGGATCTGTCTGGTTTGGACTCCTGTCTCATCCAGTCCTTGACGCGAGTCTACGCAGCGTATTAATGATGAGCGCACCGGTGCCCTCCGGTCGCGATGATTCCAGGACGGGGGCGACAGGATGACCAACCAGCTAGGGGTGATGAGGTGCTTGTATCGCTCGTACTTGGCGTCCCGCTGCTCTTTCTCTTAGCCGCATGCCTTGTGGTGATCGGCCCCAACCGCACGCTATCCCAGCGTGCGAAGTTCGCGGCCTATCCGATCGGTGCGGCATTCTGCGCCGCCATTGCGACCCTCTACCTTATTGCCACACAGGGGCCAATCACCCTTCGACTGTACGATCCGGAATCTGTGGGGTCGTTCGCCTTTCCGATCGGCTTCTATGTTGACCGTCTGAGTGCGGTCATGATGGTCTTGATCTCGGGGGTTGGGAGTATCATCTACACCTATTCGATCCGATACATGTATCAAGACCCTCACGAACCTCGGTACCTTGCGCTGATCGGAGGCACAACCTTCGTGCTCCTCTGCATGGTCTCGAGTGCCAATCTCATGATGCTGTTTCTGTTTTGGCAACTCCTGAGTTATCTGCTGTATCTCTTGGCGCATAACCACGCACACACAGGGACGTTGGAAGGCGCGTTCCGAACATTTACCCTCTTGCGGGTAAGCGACGTGGTATTTCTCGCCGGGATCGTGCTGGCGCATTCTCTCTACGGCACATTGGAATTCCAAGAATTGTTCGCGCGGGCAGCAGAATCGACGGTCACCCTATCTCTACTGCCCGGGGTCGAAATCAGTGGCGCGACCGCTGTGACCTTGCTCCTGTTTATCGGCGGGATGGGCAAATCGGCCCAGTTCCCCCTGTTCATTTGGCTGCCGCGATCTCTCTATGCCCCGACACCGGTACACGCGCTCCTGCACGCCGGCATCATCAACGCCGGCGGGTTTCTCATCAATCGTCTGGCTCCGCTCTTCGGCCTGAGCCCGACGACTCTGCATGTGGCTCTCGTCGTCGGCATGCTCACCGCGGTTTTGGGCGCCACCATGATGCTGACGCAGAACGACATCAAGAAAACGCTTGGGTTTTCCACCATCGGCCAGATGGGCTACATGATCATGGAGTGCGGCCTGGGCGCGTTCTCGCTGGCGGTGTTCCATCTCATCGCCCATGGATTGTTTAAGGCCACGGTGTTCTTGAACTGCGGCAATGTGATCCATAAGGCCCGTCAGGATCCGGAGTTTCCCCACGCGGATCAGCGGGAAGAAGAAGAGCATTTTTCTCCGCTCACCTGGTCGACGGGTTTCTTCACCACGCTCGCGATTCCGCTCATCATCTTGCTGGTGACTCACGGCGTGCTGCGTATCCCCTTGCTGGAATCTCAGGGCACGGTGATCATCCTCTTCTTTATCTGGATTACCTCGTCGCAGGCGATCTTGACGTTGACGCGCTTGCGCACGGTTGCTTCGTGGAAAGTCTCCGCAGCCATGCTCCTGACTCTCCTGTTCGTCGTGTCGGTGTATCTGTTCGCCGTCGAGTCCTTCACCGCCTTTCTGTATCCCAATCCGGCGGAAGTTGCCTTATACTTCCAGACCGCAGATTTACCGAACTGGCTCTTCGACTTGCTCCTTCTCGGCGCGACTCTCTCGACGATTCTCGGCTGGTTGTACCTCTACTTGCGCGCGCACGGCCGCTCGGTCTGGATGCCGCCGTGGGTGGATGGGGTGAGAATCCGGCTCTATGTCTTGTTCATGAATCGATTGTACGTGGAACAGGCCTATCAGCACGCCGGGAAATTTCTGCTGCGTCTCCTGCATCGAATCGACAATCATACGCGGGGGTGGTCGCAACGATGATGAACGAGATCGTCATTATGCTGCTGGCAGGTGTCCCGTTTCTCGGGGCACTCCTTTGCCTCACTGTCTGGTCACGGCCGGATCAGCTGAAGCAGACAGCGATTGTCATGACGATTGTCAGCTTAGGCACGACCATTGGACTTTCCCCATTTCTCACGGTTCCTCCGGAAGGCTTCTTGTTGCTCTACTTGCTCCCGCTGGCTGCGTGTGTATCGATTCTCGGACAGCCCATTAACGCAACGCATCGATCCTCTTGGATTCTGACCTTGATCTTCCTCGGACTCGGCTTGGCCATCCTCGCGAGCCACAGCCTTGTGGGTCAGTTGGCCTTGCTGGTCTTGTTCGGCTTGGTTATCGGACTCTTATACCGGCACCATAGCGCGCTCTGGCAGATGTCGTGGTGGGGTATCGGTGCCTATGGTCTGGGAGCAGTGGCCACTGTGATGTCTGCCGTTGCCGAGCCACCCTTCTCTGTCATTGCCTCCTTAGTGGCCTGTGCAATCCTGTTGCCGCTCATTCCATTTCACAGTGGATACTTCACGGCGTTGACCAGATTGCCGGGTAATTTGCCCTCCTTCATCGTGGTCCTCTTTCCAGCCGTCGGTCTGCACGGCCTTGTCACGCTGACACCGGTGCTGCCGAACAACGTGGCGGTGACGATCATGGGACTCGCTGTGATCGGCGCACTCTACGGTGCCGTCAAAGCCCTGGCTCAATCACGCATGCGGTTGCTCCTTGCCTATAGTAGTCTCTCGCTTTTCTCCATGCTCTGGTGGTTTGCGGCTGCGACCGGCATTACAACAGTCTGGGCGTCGGTCTTTGTGTGCGCGGTGTCGTTCGGCACAAGTGGACTACTGCTTGCCTGGCAGGCCGTTCGGACCAGATACGGCGACGATGTGGATCCGCAAGCCGTCAGCGGACTTGCCTCGACCATGCCGCGGTTTGCCGTGCTGTTGTCCCTCGTGGCATTGGCGGTGATGGGTCTTCCCCCGTTTGGTGTGTTTTCCGGATTTATGGGTTTGCTGTTGACGTCACCGAGTGCTTCTCCAGCCGTGTTGTTTCTCATTCTGGTCGCGTGGCTTGCCACATCCTGGTATATCCTCGATGCGGTGCAACGGTTGCTTTTTGGCCAACAGCGGCCGGATCTTCCCTTCGAAGACCTTCAGCAATCAGAGTTCGCCTCGCTGCTGATTGTTGTGCTGATCGTCATTGCGCTGGGAGTGATGCCGTCCGGGCTGTTGGGGCCTGACTCGGTTCCGTCACTGACGAGTGCCATCACAGGATCGTTTGCATGGAACAAGTAATTCCGTCGATCAATATCGAAACGAGACGGATGGAGCTGCGAGGGATCGTCCAACTCGCAGGAGAAATTATTGCCCAATACTGGCCGATGCGGACGTTTGTGCATCACAATCCGCTCCATAGTCTTGAGTATCTGCCTTTCGAGGAAACCGTCCAGCGTGGCAAGCAGTTTATGGGAGGCAACGGGTATCTGCCCGGCAAGGTTTATCGTGGCTATGTGCGTACCGGTCGAATTACGATCGAGCATCTTGATGCGGCGCTGAAGCCATTGGCGTGTGAGGCTCACGTAAATATCGGACTACGCAAGGTTGCTCACGACGATGTGTTGAGGGCCTGTCTGACCGATGGCCTCTGCGCGCCGATCGTGGAACCGCTCGATGCAGAGCTGTTCGCTCCCTTGCACGACCTGATCGAGAAGGTTGCGGCTCGTCTCGGGTCTGTCCTTTCCTTTCCGGATCTGCGCGACCGGATTCGTACGATCGTGGAGGGCGACGAAGCCGCGTTGGGACATTGGTTGACGCTCTCGCATTGGTGCGACGACACACTCGGGACGCAGATTGTCCGGCAGATCAATGAACAAATGATCAAGTGGTGCGAAGCGTTTCTGGACGAAGGGCACGCCACCTGGACCATGCCGGGGCGAGAGAAAGGGTTATACAGCGCGTGGAAGGCGCTCGCGGCACACGAATGGTCTCCCTGCGGGATTGACGACAGCGGTAAGAAGATCTCGCGGCTTCCCGATCATCCCGAAGATGCGCTATTGGAAAGCCTGGACGCCCTCGGGATTCCGGCCGAGTTGCGACAGGACTATCTGTCATTGCAGTTGACGGCGTTGCCGGGCTGGGCCGGGTTCATCAAGTGGCGTGCGGAAGAGCGGGACTATGCCTGGCAGCAGGCCTACCCCGTCGGCCTTGTCAAATTCTTAGCCATTCGCCTCTGGTACGCGCGCGAATTGGTGCAGAAGGCCTGCCGGGAAGAACTTGGCATCGACGGTCGTTACGACGCCGTCATCACCTACATGCGAAACAATTCAGAAGAGCATTACTTGAGACGGCAGCGGGTCGCAGGCCGTCTCCCGGCACTCTATGCCGAAGAAGTCGATCGATTGGGCCACCAGAAAGAGAAGACGTGGGGCAATCTCATCGAGCGCTACCGTACGGAGGTCGTTCCTCGCCAGGCAGTCGCGGCGCGACGTGGTGCGGCGAAGCGGTTGCTCGGACTCGCTCGTGCGCTCGGGATCGATCCGGCCGCACTTGTCGAGAGCGAACCAGCAGACTTGAACGCCATCCTTGTCTGGATGGATTCGTTCCCTGAGTCCGATCACGGCCCAGTCTGGCTTCACGCCTTTGAGGCCGGCTATCACACTGGTCTGCTTGGCCAAATGAATAGGGCTGTGTCGCAGCCTGTCCCAGAGCCCAGCGCATTGGAGCCGGCCCGACCCTATTCACAATCGGTCTATTGTATCGATGTACGATCTGAACCCTTTCGTCGACATCTTGAATCGGTAGGAGCACACGAGACCTATGGTTTCGCCGGATTCTTTGCGGCGTTTATCCGGTATCGCGCGTGGGGAAAGGAGCATGACACCGAGCAGTTCCCGGTGATCATGCGGGCCAAGAACGAAGTACGTGAGATCCCTCGGAGTTACCTCGATCATGTGGTCTCACGCCATGAAATTCGCGCCAGGTGGATCCATGCAGGTCATACACTCCTGCACGATCTCAAAGAGAACGTCATCACGCCGTACGTGATGGTGGAATCCCTCGGCTTGTTTTACGGGCTGCCCATTTTCGGCAAGACCTTTGTCCCTGCGCTCTACCGTCGATGGACAGCGTGGCTGCAGCGCCTGATGGTTCCTGCCATTGCGACGACGCTGACTGTCGCGAAGCTGCCGCCGTCTGAGACGGCTGAGATGTTGGCTGCGGAACAGCAGGCTATCGTGCGAAAGGCGCTTCAAGAAGTGGTCGGGCTGCGCAGCTCGCGCATCACGCCCGCGCTCGTCGAAGGGTTGCGGCAGCGCGCCCTCGACGGGCAGGGAGACCTGGAGACCCCGTTCTTTGATGCGGCCACGCAGGCTGGACTCTCGACGGAAGTGCAGGATCGTCTGATCGACAGCTTGCAGCGACAGTACGATCTGAATGCGCGGTCGGTCTCGCGGCACAAGGAGCGGATCACAAGGACTGGGTTCACGCTCGAAGAGCAGATCCTTACGGTCGATACGGCTTTACGCATGATGGGATTGACGAAACGATTTGCGCGACTCGTTTTGTTCTGCGCGCACGGGAGCACGTCGGACAACAATCCCTACGAATCCGCGCTCGATTGCGGCGCCTGCGGGGGCAACGAAGGCAAACCCAACGCACGCGTGCTGGCGATGATGGCCAACAACCCGAGCGTGAGAGCGCACGTGATCAAGAACGGAATCGATATTCCTTCGGACACGCATTTTTTGGCGGGCCAAATGGATACGACGACCGACGAGGTTCGGCTTTTTGATTTGGAAGACGTGCCATCGACGCATCGCGCGGACTTAGCTCGATTGCAGGAGGATTTGAAGGAAACGTCCGAACTGACGAGCCAGGAGCGCTGCGGGCGGTTTCCTGAGATCCGGCGACCGATTGAAGGTCCTCAAGCCGAGTCGCATGTGCGTCGGCGCAGCAGTGATTGGAGTCAGATCCGGCCGGAGTGGGGGCTCTCAGGGAATACGGCCTTTGTCGTCGGCCGCCGGGAACTCACTAAGGGGCTCGATCTGGGTGGCCGCGTGTTTCTGCATTCCTACGACTATCGGGAAGATCCGAACAACCGGCTGCTGGAAGTGCTCTTGACCGGTCCGCAAGTCGTAGCTCAATGGATCAACATGGAGCATTATTTTTCGGCGGTCGACAACGAGGTCTATGGCAGCGGGAGCAAGATCTACCACAATGTCGTGGGACGCATCGGTATCATGTCAGGGCCCTGGAGCGATCTCCGGCTCGGACTGGCTCGGCAGACCGTGATGAACGGCGACGTGCCCTATCATGAACCGATGCGGCTCTTGACCGTCGTTGAAGCGCCGCGGGCCCGGATAGACAAATTAATTGCGCGCCACGACGTCTTGCAGCACTATTATCACAACGAGTGGGTCCATCTCGTCGCGCTCGACCCCGGTGATGGGGTATGGTATCGGTATCGACCGAGTGGAGAATGGATACCTGTGAATGTTGATTCAGTGCAGACGGAGCATCACACCTAATACAGAGAAGGAGTATGGAGATGGGCGCGTTGACATTGCATCCGATGAAGGAAATACGTGTGATCGTGGCGGGGGAGCACCGGGCGTTTGTGACTGAGTTATTGGACCAGGTCAAAGCAACCGGCTATACGATCATCGGCAATGTGTCAGGGAAAGGCCATCACGGCGTGCGAGAGGCGCATTTCATGTCCAGCGAGCAGGAAAGTCTCGAGATGATCATGACGGTCGTTCCGGAAGAAAAAGTTGAGCCCCTTCTGGCGGGGCTTCGACCGCTCTTCGAACGTCATTCCGGCATGATGCTTGTCACGGACGTGGCCGTCAGTCGGCAAGAGTATTTCGGCAAGAAAGGGAAAGGGAGCTGAACTTCCGTCGTCCGCGAAGGCCACTCGTGCGCTTGTCTTTCACGCCAGGAGTTGTCTAGAATGGCCCCCTCTTGAGCGATTCTAGGATGGAAGGGTACGGTGAAGGGTCTACGGTTCGAACGCATCGGGAAAAATCGTCACTACAATGTGGTGTTCCACATGGGGAGTAGCTACGTGCCCGTCAGCGATGACATCGTGGAAGAGCTTAAGGCCCAGAGTCTGCTACCAGTCGAACGGTTTCTCGACCTCTTAGTCGACCGCGTGGGCTACTCCTCCTACCTCAAAGAGCAAATTCGCGCAGAGTTGAAATCTTCCGGCGATCCGGTGACGCAGATCACCGTCCTCCAGGGCGCTGTCCGCGCACTCTAGCCGGCTGCTGAAAATCTCCTCCAGCTTCGTTCTCAGTCGTCCGCCTACCTCAACGTACAGAAACAGTACGCTTCGGCGCCCGGACTCCCTGCGGCCTTGCTGGCGGAAATTTTGAGCAGCCTCTGGAGTTTCAGAAATGGTCCTGTGGCTATCCGAGGAGGCTGGAATTCAACTCACAGGAGCTTGACAATTCATTTTCTTGGAAGATAAAGTGCATCGGCAGTACTTAATTCCTACCGGAATACTCGTGTATGAAAGTATCGCTCAGAGCAACCTATGGAATTATGGCGGCTGTTGACCTAGCCATGCATCTTGGGACAGCGCCTGTCCAAGCCAAAACAATTGCCCGTCGACAGGCCATTCCAGCTCGTTTTCTTGAGCAGGTCCTACATGGGATGAAGAAAGCCGGCCTTGTCACGAGCTTAAGAGGAGCTCAGGGGGGATACGTGCTTTCGAAGAAACCGTCCGAGGTATCGGTCGTCGAGATCCTTGAGGCGCTCGATGGCCCTCTGCTACTCTCAAACGGTGGAACTGACCGTGGGCAGGGGCGACGACCCAGCAAACCAGAACTGTTACTTGGGAAGATTTGGGAGCAGGTTCATCAAGCAGAGCGCCATGTTCTTGAGGCCATCAGCGTGGAAGAATTAGCCGGACAGCAGCGAGTGATCGAACAAGAGCGGTCGTTGATGTATCACATTTGAGGTCACCCATGATTCACACACCACTTAGTACGGTCTCAATAAAAACAGAACCTATTCCTCCTGACATTCTGGAGGAGATCGAGACCTTCGAAGCCGAGGCTACGCGCATGGCAACCGGCGACGTCTCAGGCGATCTGTTCAGGCCCTTCCGCCTGCAGTACGGCATTTACGGCCAACGTCAGGCCGGTGTCCAGATGATCCGTATCAAGATCCCGTTCGGCGGACTGACGGCGAATCAGCTGCGCCGGGTTGCAGAATTGACCGAGCAGTATGCGACCGGCGTCGGCCATGTCACCACGCGTCAGGATATCCAGCTGCATTTTGTCGAATTACAGGACGTCTCGACCATCATGCGCGGGCTGGCCGAAGTCGGCATGACCACGAGAGAGGCCTGCGCCAACACGGTTCGTAACGTCACGGCTTGCCACCTTGCCGGAATCTGTCAGGGGGAAGTGTTCGACGTGACGCCCTATGCGAAAACCGTCGCGCTGCATCTGTTGCGGAATCCGCTCAACCAAAGCCTCCCGCGCAAATTTAAAATTGCCCTTTCCGGCTGCAAGCAGGACTGCGCGCTCACACCGATTCATGACATCGGGCTACTCGCCGCCAAGCGGGCGGATGGAGTCATTGGCTTTCGCATGGTCGTCGGTGGCGGCCTGGGTTCAGCTCCACGGATCGCACAGGTTCTTCGAGAGTTCACCCCGGTGGACGAGCTGATCCCGAGTGTTGAAGCCGTGATTCGGGTGTTCGATACCTTAGGTAATCGAAAAAATCGCACGAAGGCCCGGATGAAGTTTGTGATCGAAAAGCTGGGCTTCGCGGAGTTCAAACGTCGCTGGGAAGAGGCCTATGTATCGATGGGCCATGCTCGTCCGACGCATGACCCGATCAAATTATTGTCGTATCCGGATGAGCCCGTTCCCCTCATCATGCCGACGTCGAATGGGTCGAAGAGGGCAGCAGTGCAGACCGATGGTCATGCCAATGGCGCGCCGGTGGAGACGCCGTTTGAAATGTGGCGACGCACCAACGTGGTGCGTCAGAAACAAGAGGGCTATGTCGCCGCCGTGACGAAATTATTCATGGGCGATCTGACGGCAGAGCAGATGCTGCACATCGCCGATCTTGCGGATCGCTATTCCAATGGCAACATTCGGACGACGATCAATCAAAACATGATTATTCGATGGATACCCGAGTCGCGCATCGCCGACCTCTACGCTGACTTGGCCTCACAGGGATTGGCCGATCCCGGCGCTGAGTTGGTCGAAGATATTATCGCCTGTCCCGGCACCGATACGTGTGGGCTGGGGATCACATCATCCAAGGGGCTTGCGCGAGCACTGGCAGAGGTATTCCCGGCTGGCCGGGTTCCCGAGGATCTGAAGGATGTGAGCGTCAAGATTAGTGGGTGCCACAACTCCTGCGCCCAGCACCATATTGCCACGATCGGGCTGCATGGAGTGGGGAAGCGCATTGGCGAGCACGTCGCGCCCTTCTATGAATTGCATTTAGGTGGACGGGTTGACGGGGCGGCAAAGATTGGACAGATGGTGGTGAAGTTGCCGGCCAAGAGTGTGTCGGCGGCGATCACGCACTTGATCGATGTGTATCGGCGTGACCGCCTCTCCGGCGAAGGGCTGACGGCTTTCATCGATCGTGTGGGCAAGGTCAAACTCAAGGATGCATTGATCCCCTACACCATCGTGCCGTCCTTTCAAGACGATCCAACGTTTTACTATGACTGGGAAGGTGAGGCGGAGTTCGTTCTGGAAGATCTCGGGCCCGGTGAGTGTGCGGGTGGCGCGCTTGAAATGATCGAGAATGGCATTCTCGAAGCCGACCAAGAACTCTATCAGGCGAAACTGCTCGTCGATAACCATCAATATTCCGTCTCGGTGAACAAGTCCTATCGCGCCGTGTTAGCAGCTGCCAAGGCGTTGCTGGTTACGGAAGGACTTGAACCTTCGACGGATGCAGAAACCTTCATCGAATTCGACAGCCGGATTGCACAAAAAGGCATTGTGCCGGCCATGTATCGGGACTTGAGGAAGAGCGTCGGTGATTTAGGGCCTAAGGACACCACGGGCGAATCAGCCCGAGACAAGATGGTCTTTGCCAAGGGATTTGTCGACGCCTGTCGTGCCGCCACGGAGCAGATGGGCAAAGATCTCAAATTAGCTTCGGTGGACAAGGCAGCCGTGGTCGCGACCAACGCGCCATCCGAGGTCAAGCCGGTTGTCGCTGCTGTGGCCGCACCGGTTGCCTCCAGCGCGCCGATCTATGATTTACGCGGAGTCGCCTGTCCACTGAATTATGTAAAAACCAAACTGAAGCTGGAGATGATGGATGCGGGCGAACGTTTGGAGGTCTGGCTCGATGCGGGTGAGCCGATCAAGAATGTGCCGATGAGTTTGAAGAACGACGGACATTTGTTGTTGCTGCAGGAACCACTTGAAGTCGCGGCGGATCATTATCGGATTCTGATCGAAAAAGTGGAGTGAGTCAGGAGCGGCACCGGGTCGGTCTTTGCTCCCGGAGCGCGCACG
>JBBRRN010000062.1:0-11442 GCA_038200685.1 Nitrospirales bacterium | reverse complement strand
GGCGGTTGCCGATGACCTTGCGGCCAAATACCTGTTCGATGACCGCGACCATGTCGGGAGGAAATCCGTTGGGATACAGCGGCCCGGCACCGTCCGTTAGATGGCCAGCCATTTCCCAGTAGCCGACCATAGAATCCACACCCTTCGAGAGAAATCCGAAACGTCCGAAGCACCCTTCCGGCTGCCCCATCACCCGCACACCTTTGATCGCGGTGATGTGACCAAGCCCGAGTGCTTCCATCGCAGGGAGGTTGAGTCCCCCAACGGCATCGGCCAGATGGGACAAGGTGTTGGACCCGGCATCACCGTATTCTGCCGCATCGGGCAGAGCCCCGACGCCGAGGCCATCGATCACCAATACAATCACACGCGTAATCATGGGCGCACTATAGCAGAAGTGGGACGCATCAGATATGGAGTTGTCTTGGTTATAAGGTACCCGATTGTTGCCGTTGCCACCCGGCCACGATCACGAGACTGGCGCTGGTGCCGATCCGATCCGCGCCGGCCTCCAGCATAGCCAGCGTCGTCTTCCAATCTCGAATTCCTCCGGACGCCTTCACCTTCACGCGGCCGGCTACAGTCTCTTTCATCAGCCTCACATCTTCCACCGTCGCACCGGCAGCACCGAAACCCGTCGACGTCTTCACATAGTCGGCCCCTGCCTCCACAACCAACTGGCAGGCCGTGCGCTTCTCTTGCTGAGTCAGATGACACGTTTCAAGTATGACTTTGTGCTCCACGCCTGCGGTCGCCTTCACCACTTCAGCGATGTCTTGTCGCACATACTCATGATCTCCCGACTTCAGTCGGCTCACATTGATCACCATGTCCAGCACGCTTGCGCCGCGCGCCACCGCTTCAATGGCTTCGGCGACTTTCGTCTTCGTCGTGTGACCTCCCAAGGGAAACCCGATAGGGATGCCGACCCGAATCGCCGAGCCTGCCACCGCGTCCACCGCTTCATCCACATAGCACGGTGGAACAAAAATGACGGTGAATCGGAACTCTATCGCTTCGTGGCACAATCGCAGCACATCCTCTTTTGTCGCGTCCGGTCGGAGCACCGTGTGGTCTATACGTTCCGGCACATTCCATTCAGACATCACTCACGATATTCCTTCCTTGTGGGCGACAATCCCCTCCCGAGGAACGACTGACGTCTGGGAGTGGGATCCGCGACGAACGGGGCGCTTCTGATATTTCTCCACCGCCTTGTTGTGTTCGATCAGCGTCGCAGAGAACTGGTGCGTGCCGTCGTTCCGCGAGACAAAATACAAGAAACTCGAGTTAGCAGGGTAGAGTGTCGCGCGAATCGCCTGAATGCCCGGGCTGGCGATCGGTCCAGGCGGTAACCCCTGCACCCGGTAGGTATTGTAAGGACTGGGACTCGACAGGTCTTTCTTGTGCAAGTTTCCATCGAAGGCCGGTAAGCCGTAAATGACCGTCGGGTCGCTCTGCAATGGAATGTGTTTCTTGAGCCGGTTGTGAAACACCGCGGAAATCTCAGGCCGCTCGTCACCCGATGCGGTTTCCTTTTCAATCACGGAGGCGAGAGTCAGCACCTCGTGCATCGTCATCTTGAGTTCCTGCATCCGGGCGAGAAGATCCGGCCCAACCACCTGCTTGAGTTGCTCGACCATGGCCACCAACACCTCTCGCGCCTTGATAGGACGAGGAAACTTATACGTGTCGGGATAGAGATACCCTTCCAATGTCTCCGCCTTGATCCCGAGCGACGCGATGAACGCCTGGTCTTTCACAAGCCGAAGAAACTCGACGCGATCCGTGATTCCCTGTTGCGAAACCACATCGGCGATTTGGGCAATGGTGAGCCCTTCTGGAATCGTCAACGGATGGAGCAGCACATGGCCGTTCAGCAGCTTCGAAAGAATATCCGCCGGAGTCATACCGGGATTCAGCTCATACTCACCAGCATGAACTTTCCGGTCAGCAGATTGGAGTTTTCCAAAAAGAACAAATGCCGTATGGCTCTTGATCAATCGTTCACGCTCAAGCAGCGACGCGACATACTGAAACGTTGAGCCATCAGGGATCACGACGATTGTCGAAGGTGGACGCTCTTGCGCAGGAATGACCGGGCCTTCAGCCCAGCGAATCGTCTGATAGGCCGCGACGCCAAGTGCGACCATTACGACCAGCAGACATCCGACCACGGTCCGTAGATTCATGAGGTGGTTCTACCGTTTCTTGATCCACATACTCATCCGCCCATGCTTCCGGCTCCCTCTTCGATGCCGGCTCAAGGCTCGCCAAGTAACTCTGGAGCAATATTGAAGCGGCGATGCGATCGACCACACCCTTCCGCTTTTTTCGGCTGACATCGGCCGCGATCAAGAGGTCTTCCGCCGCCTTCGTCGTCAACCGTTCGTCCCACAGAATAACGGGAACCGGCACTCCCTGTTCCAAACGAGCCTGGAACTCGCGCATCGCCTGAATTGCCGGCCCCTCGCGGCCATCCAACTGAAGGGGAAAGCCCAACAGCACTTGCCTGACTTCATACGTCCCGACAAGGGACGCAATATGGGCGATGTCCCAGTCCAACGTGCGGCGATTGAGCGTCTCAAGCGGCTGGGCGGTCCACCCCAGCTCATCGCTCAAGGCTACCCCGATCCGCTTGGTTCCATAATCGATCGCGAGAACTCGCTTACCATCCTCCATAGTCTACCGCTCCAACAGGCGTTCGACCAGCCCAAAGACTTTCTCCAACGCCACATCCAGTCTGGCCGGGTCCTTCCCGCCGGCCTGCGCCATCTCGGGTCTACCACCGCCGGTACCACCGACTTCCGCAGCCATCTCCTTGATAAGATCGCCCGCTTTCAGTCGAGCAATCAGATCCTTCGTGACGACGACCAGTAACGAGACCTTGCCATCGTTCGCCGCGCCGAGAGCGACAACACCGCTCTTCAACTTGTCCCGCAACTGATCGGCCAGCGCCCGCATGCCGTTCACATCCAGGCCATCGGTCCGCTGCACATGGACCTGAATGCCGGCGATTGTTTTCGCCGTGGTCTCGACCGCTGAGCCGCTGGCCATTTTCAGTTTCAGCTCTTCCAGCTCGCGTTCTTTGTCTTTCAACTGGGTCATGACCTTGCGTGTTTTGGCGACCAACTCAGACTGGCCGACCTTGAGCAAGTCCGAGAGTTCGCGAATGTCCGTTTCTAGTTTCTTCATGTAGACGAGCGCCCCGCTACCGGTCTGGGCCTCGATACGGCGCACACCAGCCGCAACACCGGTCTCCGACACAATTCTGAACAGGCCGATGTCACCTGTGTGCCGACAATGCGTACCGCCGCAGAGTTCTTTGCTGAAGGACTCGACAGTCACCACCCGCACCTGCTCGCCATATTTATCGCCGAAGAAGGCCAACGCCCCCTTGGCGACTGCATCTTGAATGCTCATCACCTCGGTCGCGACCCGCTCGTTCTTCCGCACCTCGTTGTTCACGACCATTTCAATCTCATCGACATCGCGGGAGGTCAGCGGCCTGAAATGGGCAAAGTCGAATCGTAAACGATTCGGCCCGACGAGCGACCCGTACTGTTTGACGTGTGGACCTAGCATGTCGCGCAACGCTGCATGGAGCAAGTGGGTGGCGGTATGGTTTCGCTGAGCGTCCTGCCGCGTCGTCGTATTGACGATCATGCGCAGCTGCTCGCCCTCGCGAATCCGCCCTTTTGTGACGGTCCCCTTGTGCAGAATCACAGTCGGCACCGGCCTCGTAGTTTCCGTGATCTCCATTTGCCCATCAGAGCCCGTCAGAACGCCCTGGTCACCGACCTGCCCACCACCTTCCGCATAGAACGGCGTCACATCCAGGACTATTTCAACCTCATCGCCTTCCGCCGCTTCTTTGACCAGCCGGTCACCGATCAAAATCGCCTGCACGAGACTCTCGTTTTCCAGATGTTCGTAGCCGACAAACTTTGTCGTCCCAAAACGACGGGCCAGTTCCGCCACTGCCGGTCGAGCCGTTTCCTGTTCAAACCCGCCGGTTCTGCGAGCACGAGTCCTCTGTTCCTCAATCGCCTGGTTGAACCCTGCCTCATCGAGCGTCATCCCCTGCTCGCGGCAGGCCTCTCCCATCAAGTCTATTGGGAACCCATAGGTGTCGTAGAGCTTGAACAGGTCAGGACCCGTGAGGACCTTGCTCCCGACCGAGTGTGCTTTCGCAATCACCTCGTTGAGAATCGGCAACCCTTGATCGAGCGTGGCGATAAACCGCTCCTCTTCGCCTCTCGTCGCCTCGGCAATCGTCGCAGCAGCGCTTCGGACTTCTGAGTAGACCCCAGCCATTTGGTTGACAACCGCCGCCGTCAATTCATAGAGAAAGGGCTCGACGATGCCCAGCAACCGTCCATGGCGCGCAGCCCGGCGCAGAATCCTGCGCAGCACATAGCCTCGTCCTTCGTTCGACGGCAATATGCCATCCGCCATCAAGAACGTGATCGCGCGAAGATGGTCCGCCACTACACACATCGACCGATCGGTCTGATTCTTCTCGCCATACCGAACTCCGGCCCTGGCGGCCACGGCACTGAGCAATGGCGTGAACACATCGCAGTCATAGTTGCTGTAAACGCCTTGCGCTACGGCTGCCAGCCGTTCCAATCCCATGCCCGTATCGATGCTGGGCTTAGGCAAAGGATGTAACGTCCCGGCAGCATCCCGATTGAACTGCATAAAGACGAGATTCCAGATCTCAATGACGCGATCGCCCTCGCCGTTCGGACGATCGTCGCCAGGCACCGACGGTCCCTGGTCGAAATGCAGCTCCGAGCAGGGCCCACAGGGTCCCGTATCTCCCATTTGCCAAAAATTATCCTTCTCGCCGCACCGCACAATCCGCGAGGCTGGAACCCCGACTTTCTTCCACAGCTCGTCCGCTTCATCATCGTCACGGAAGATCGTCACCCACATCCGATCTTTCGCTAAGCCGACCGTCTGAGTCAAAAACTCCCAGCCGAATTGGATGGCGTCTTCCTTAAAGTAGTCGCCGAAGGAAAAATTTCCCAACATTTCAAAGAACGTATGATGGCGCCTGGTATAACCGACATTTTCCAGATCGTTGTGCTTCCCTCCCGCACGGAGACACTTCTGCACGGTGACCGCTCGCTTGTAGGCGCGTGTGTCTTCGCCGAGGAACACACGCTTGAACTGGTTCATCCCGGCGTTGGTGAAAAGCAGGGTAGGATCGGCCTGAGGAATCAAGGCGGAACTCGGCACAGCCTGATGGCCATGCAACTCGAAATATCGAATGAAAGCTCGTCGCAACTCTTGAGTGCTGTTGTTCATGCCACCCTAACTTCCCTCCCGCATCAGCGGCCCCATCACTGTTTCAATTGTATCCTCGTCAAACCCTCGTTGGCTCAAGAGTCTCGCGACTCGACTAGGCGTCTTTGCCGAGGCGGTCTGGCTGGCCCTCGTCCGCACCTGTACGGCCAGATCCTGCTCACTCACCTTGTGATAGGCACTCCGCAGCGTCGCATGCACGATGCGTTCAGAGCAACCGGTCGCGAGCAACTCATCTTGGAGGCGCGCACGTCCTATCGGCATACGAGCAAGTCGTCGCTCAGCCCAACGCACAGCAAAGACCTCATCGTTGAGGTAGCGCAACGATGTCAACCGTCGAACCGTCACCCGTATCTGCGCGGGAGACGCCCCCTTTGCGACAAGCAATCGCTCGATCTGCGCCGTTGTGCGATCGCTGCGGGCCAGCGCACGCACCGCAAGTTCCAACCACTGATCAGAAGTTGCTGCCGCCTTGCTTGCGATGCGTCTACTCACCGCCTACCCGATACCTGTGCAGCGTGAAGCGTCGTTCGTGTTCGGATTCGTTCGAACGTTTCACGTTTACCTTTTACGAACGACCGCACTAAGCGGCATTTTAGGCGCCGACTTTGTGCGGTCGCCGTTCCTCGCGCTTCTCCTCGGTCTTTTTTTCGTCTTTCACCGGCGCCACAACGGGCTTCTCAGCCACACGCCCAGGCAGACCCGCCAAATCGCGCAGCTTCCCTTCAATTTCACGCGCCAACGTGTGATTACTCAAAAGAACGTCTCGCACCGCGTCGCGTCCCTGCCCGAGCCGCTCGCCCTGATAGGAATACCAGGCCCCGGACTTCTCCACCACTTTCTTATCGACCCCGAGATCGACCAACTCGCCGGTTTTCGAGATCCCTTGCGCAAACATGATGTCGAACTCCGCCTGCTTAAACGGAGGCGCCATCTTGTTCTTCACCACCTTCACACGCACACGGCTGCCGGTCACTTCCTGCCCTTCCTTGATCGACTCGATGCGACGGATATCCAGCCGCACCGACGAATAGAACTTGAGTGCATTGCCGCCGGTCGTCGTCTCCGGGTTGCCGAACATCACGCCGATCTTCATCCTGATCTGATTAATGAAAATCAGGGTCGTCTGCGACTTAGAAATGGCCGCCGTCAATTTACGAAGGGCCTGCGACATGAGCCTCGCTTGCAGCCCCATGTGCGCATCCCCCATTTCGCCTTCGATTTCGGCTCTCGGCACCAGTGCTGCCACAGAGTCCACCACGATGACATCGATCGCCCCACTCCGGACGAGCGTCTCGGCAATTTCCAGTGCCTGCTCGCCGGTATCGGGTTGCGACACCAATAGATCGTCCACCTGCACACCCAGCTTCTTGGCATAGCTCAAATCCAACGCATGCTCCGCATCGATAAAGGCAGCAGTGCCACCGGCCTTCTGTGCTTCCGCAATCACATGGAGGGTCAACGTCGTCTTGCCCGAGGACTCGGGACCAAAGATCTCGGCCACCCGACCGCGGGGAAGCCCGCCGACGCCCAAAGCGATATCGAGTCCGAGGGATCCAGTCGAAATCGCTGGAATATCCACCGGGGCATCGGCCCCCCCCAGCTTCATGATCGCCCCCTTCCCATATTGTTTCTCAATTTGGGATAGGGCCAGATCCAGTGCGCGCTTCTTGTCGTCTTTTTCAGCCATGGGTGCTCCTCGGGTGATAGAAAGAACGGTGGATTATACCCAGTCAAGGAGAAGAAACCTAGCGGGATATTGTCAGACAGATCGTCTCAAAACCAGAGGTCAGGGGAGGTCACACGCGTACTACAGGACGTCCACGGGCTGAGAGGGGCCCTGATTTTGAGCGGGCGTTGGCAGGGAGAAGCGGAAATGGAAATCTTGTTGGCTTGAATAAGGAGCTTGGTCGATCCACCCTTCAACCGTCATGGATTCGTTAGACTTTGATTTGCCTTCAGGGTAGATCCTAAACTTGAGGTATTGCTGTCGATCACCTTGTTTTTTATCTTGATTCAACGACCCTACTATTTCCAGGTGATCGTCCAATACATCCAACGCTTGATTGAGGAACGACCGCAATAGATTCTTGGTGATAGCCTGTTTGAAGGGCTCCTCGGAGTCGAACGGTTCGGATGCGCGACTCTCAATAGGAATCAGCGCCAGGGCAACCAATAGAACTGCGGCTGATACGCTGTGTTTCATACCATCACTGTATAAAAGGAATTCCCTGTCGTCAAGAGGGGCGAGGCAGAATATTCCTCCATCTACCCCCCCCTCTTACCGGACTCACACAACCCGGCACCTTACTCACTCGCCAAGGCCTGCTTGATTGTACGAATACTAGCCATGCGACGAAGACTACCGCTGTCTCTGCACTCATGCATGGAGGTCATCTTAAGAATACTGCGATCAGTAGGCCCGACCTCTGCCTCGACCGTTTCAGCCCAGACTTTATTCTCGCCTGCCTACGCGAAATATGACATTTCACCTGCTGGGTCACGAGCAGGGGCATACGCGACATCTACCAGGCAAGCCCCAGACGCCGAACCCTGCACACATTTCCGAATTCCTTGACGATTCAACGATCACAGACTACAACTTGACGAATGCTCTCCCCCTTAGTGCTGGCTCCTGCCACTCATAAACCAACTGTCCTCATCGTCGACGATGAGGCAGCCCCTCGCGCAGCCCTCACACACATCCTCAGACAGGATTTCCACATTCTCACCGCGGAAAATGCAGGGGCGGCCCTAGCCACCCTCTGCAGCCATGGCGTCGATCTCGTGACGCTAGACCTGAAATTGCCTGATTGCTCCGGATCAGACCTCTTAAAAGACATCAAGCGCGCGCATGCGGAGACTGAAGTCATTATGGTCACGGCCTACGGGAGCCTTCAATCAGCCATGGACTGCATCCGTCACGGCGCGGCAGGCTTCCTCTTGAAACCATTCAATGCCTCAGAGTTACTAGCTATTTCCTTGCAGACCGCTCAGAAAAAGCTGCGGCTCGACCAACTACGCCCGCTCCTCATCAACTCGACGACGCTCTGGGACCCGGAGCCAACTTGTTCTAATGCTTGGAAGGCACTTATCAATGCCTACACCGCCATGAATGGCACAGGGTCGCTTTCCGCGTCGAATAGCGATCAGATATCTCCCTTGGTTCCTCTGATCTCCGACCTCTTAGAAACGAAAGATCGCCATCTACTCAATCACGGAAGCCGCGTGAGCTTCTATGCAACACTGACAGCCCATCGACTCAGTCTTTCCATCGCCGATCAGCAGTCGCTCGCACTCGGCGCACTCGTGCACGATCTCGACTTAATCAGCGTATCAAACGCTCACGTGCTGAACATGGATTCCAACCCGCAGACCCATTCTCCCGACTTGGGAGCAAGGATGGGCCGGGCAATGGGTCTATCAGCCGACGTCGTGCAAGTTATCGCTCTCCATCACGAGCGATGGGACGGAACGGGCTACCCATTCGGCTTACAAGAAGACCACACACCCCTGCTCGCCCGCATTGTCGCCATCGCCCAAGTGTTTGACGACCTGACTGCCGACAAACCAGAAGGAATCCCTCTCTCCTTCGATGAAGCCATACAACAGATCGAGCAACAAGCCGGCACCGCCTTCGATCCCGCATTGACCGAAGTCTTCTGCCTGACCATGCGAGAACAACCTCCGCAGCACTGATAGATCGCCCACCAGTCAAATTCCCTTTTCAATCCAATCCCTTCCACCCGGCTTCCCTGAAGTATTTGGAATTGTTGCCGATAACGATAAACCAGTGACCTGTGTCACTCGCCTGACCGGATCGGTTCTGGTGCGTCTCATCATGGCGTGATCGATGTATTGTCTGTCATTGAAAGAGGGGAACCCCCGATGAACGTCGATCAGGAACAGCCCGCCGGGATCAAAGTACCCGTGGATTATTCGGCGGCTCTTCCATGGGTCGATGGAGATCGAACACTGCTCCGAGGGGCGAGCCCGCCGGCCGAAGGCTCGTCGTAACAGCGGATCGACGGTTGCAGCAGAAGTGTTCATGAATAATGCAGGCTAGGCCCTATCGAGTGACCAGCGGCGAAGGAGATCCAATGCGGCTTGTGACGAGCGTTGTTTGATGACATTCCGGTCGCCATGAAACCGGAATTCACGCGTGATCGGTCGGCTGGTCCCATCATCCAACCCGATATAGACCAGCCCCACCGGCTTGGTCTCGGTCCCGCCACTTGGCCCGGCAATGCCGGTGACACTGAGTCCCACCGATACATTGGCGCGCTCGCGAATGCCGCAGGCCATCGCCGCGGCAACCTCCTTACTCACCGCACCCAGTCGGGCAATCAGTTCCGCCGGCACACCTAGCATCTCCGTCTTCGCTCGGTTGCTGTAACACACAGCGCCACGATCCAAATAAGCAGAAGAACCAGCCACCTGTGTCAGTCGATGACCAATCAATCCGCCGGTACAGGATTCCGCGACCGCAAGCATGAGTCCTCGTTTGGTGAGTTCCCGCCCGACGACTTCCTCCATCGTGTCTCGTCCTTCGGCAAAGAGCCAGTCGCTGAGTCGTGATCTGACATCGTGTACGAGCTTCTGCAGCAGGTCACGATTCTTCTCCGAGACAGATTGGTTTCCTTTCGTCGTCAGTGAAACCAGTACACCCATGGGCGATGCGAGCAGTCCCAGGTCGACCGGCGCTCCTTTCGGAATGAGCCCTTTGAGTTTGGCATCGACGTCCGCCTCCGCCAGGCCGAACGTATGAAACACCTGACGAACGATCGGCGATCGAGAAAGCCGGCCGGATGATTCCGTTGTTGCTCGCAGCAACGGCACGACTTCCTGCCGCATCATCTCTTCCATTTCCCACGGCACGCCGGGCAACGAGACAATTAACGCCTTCTTCCATATCAGGCGAAACCCCGGCGCAGAACCGATCGGATTCTTCAGCACGATGGCGCCGGATGGAATCATGGCCTGGCGCAATTGCGCGCGGTTTGGTATGCGACCCCATTGCGCGAGTCGAGACGTCAGACCTTCCAACGCTTCCTTGCGACGACCAAGCCGATGTCCGGTCGCATAGGCCACCGCCTCTCTCGTGCAATCGTCCACGGTGGGGCCGAGTCCGCCGGTCATGACAATCACTTGAGCTCGTTTTACGGCTGTGTGGATCGCTGTAACGATATCCTGCCGTTCATCGCCGACGACCGATTTGAATCGAACGGCAATCCCGATCTTGCCGAGTTCGTCGGCGAGGAAAAGAGAATTGAAATCCGATCGGCCACCGATCAACAGTTCCGTGCCGATCGCAATGATTTCTGCATCGAGTCGTGGAGCCATAAACGCCTCAGAGGGAACTATGTTGCCACACGAGAAGTTCGATGGTTCGCGCATGCAGCCTAACAGAAAACACTCCTGCGGGATGCTCAAAAAGATCGTCCAGCAAGGCCACAGCCGATGAAAGCACCGGAGGCGTAGCCTCTGGGCTACGTTGAGGATACTTTCGAGGCGACAACGCCGCTGGCGGAATTTTTCAGCATTCTGCTAATAGATTTGAGAAAAGTCTACATCAAAGCTCGACTCTCCCCCGTTCGCCGGAAAAACTGTGATGGTCGTTTTGGCATTCGGATCGAAGTCAGCGTAGTTGAACGACGCAACGACCTTCGCTTTATATCGCGGGTGCTCCGGCCAGACAGCACTGCGATTGGCGACCCCGTCGAAACGGACGGTCACAGGCTTGACAGTTTTTCCTCCCTGATCAAACACCATATAACTGTCCAACGCAAAGTTGGGAACATTTCCAAAGATGACCGTGCTGACCAACAAGCTCTGGCCTTCCAGGATTTGCGCCACATCGGTCTTACCTGGCAGGATTCCCCGCAGGGCCATATGCGTCGCCATGACCGAGAGTCCACCGAGCTTCGTGATCATAAACCCGCTGGAATGGAGCTCGTCGGTTGCGCCGAATCGAACATAAAACGTATCCGGAGGGCTCTGCCTCCGCGCCGCTTCTTTCCCCCGATCGAGTGCAACCTGTGACCTTCCCCCAATTCCGTGGACACCTGGTTAAGCCACTGCCGTCCTCGCTTCGTACTCGGCCGGGGAGTGATAGCCGAGCGTGGAGTG
>JBBRRN010000061.1:0-11518 GCA_038200685.1 Nitrospirales bacterium | reverse complement strand
GACATCCAATAGCGCTCCTTAGCCGGATCGACGAGCTGGCCTTGATTGTTCGGATCTATAAATCGTAGATAGTACCAGCAGGAGCCGGCCCACTGAGGCATCGTGTTGGTTTCGCGGCGCGCCGCTGCCCCGCTGATCGGGTCGGTGGTCGTCAGCCATTCAGTGAGATTTGCGAGCGGGCTTTCGCCGGTCCCGGACGGTTTGAAGTTGTTCGTCTCCGGCAACAATATCGGCAACTGCTCTTCAGGAAGCGGAAGGGCCTGACCATCCACCCACACAATGGGAAAGGGCTCGCCCCAATACCGCTGGCGGGCAAAGAGCCAATCCCGCAACTTGTAGTTCACGGCCTTGCGGCCCTTGCCCTGCGATTCTAACCAGGCCGTGACCTTCGGAATCGCATCCTCCGGTGTCAGCCCATCAATAGAAAAGCTTCTATCCGGCGTCGTGGAATTGATTACCGTCCCCTTATCGGTCGCAACGAAAGCCTCTTGCTCAACCTGGCCACCTGCGATCACTTCACGGATCGGTAAACCATAGGTCTTCGCAAAGGCCCAGTCGCGCTCGTCGTGGGCAGGCACAGCCATGATGGCCCCGGTCCCATAACCCATCAACACGTAATCGGCAATCCAAATAGGCAGCGGTTCATTGTTCATCGGATTCATCGCATAGCCGCCGGTGAAGACTCCGGTCTTTTCTTTTTCAAGCTCCTGCCGTTGGAGGTCGCTTTTTCTCGCCGCTGCCTCGCGATAGGCGGTGACCTCAGTGCGGCGGTCGGTGGTCATGACGATTGCGACTAACGGATGCTCCGGAGCCAAGACCATATAGGTCGCACCGAACAAGGTATCGGGCCTTGTCGTAAAGATCCGAACCGTGCCCGGGACGCTGGCCAGGTCGAACTCGACTTCCGCACCGATCGATCGCCCGATCCAGTTCTTCTGCATCTCCAACGTGCTGGCCGGCCATTCGACCAGCTTCAAGTCTTCGAGCAGCCGATCGGCATAGGCTGTGATCTTTAACACCCATTGGCGCATCGGTTTGCGCACCACATCGAACCCGCCGACTTCGCTCTTGCCGTCGATAATTTCTTCATTCGCGAGCACCGTCCCCAGCGCAGGACACCAGTTCACCGGCACTTCCGCCACATAGGCCAGCCCTCGCTCGAACAGCTTCAAGAAGATCCACTGTGTCCAACGATAATACGCGGGGTCGATCGTGCTGATTTCACGTTCCCAGTCGTAGGAAAGACCGACACGTTTCATCTGGCGCTTGAAGGTCGCGATGTTCTCAGCTGTCGTGATGACCGGATGGATTCCGGTCTTCACCGCATACTGTTCAGCAGGAAGCCCGAATGCGTCCCACCCCATCGGGTGCAGCACGTTAAAGCCCCTCATACGTTTGTAGCGGGAGACGATATCCGTCGCCGTATAGCCTTCAAGATGGCCGACGTGGAGGCCCGAGCCTGATGGATAGGGGAACATGTCGAGGCAGTAGAACTTCGGCTTAGCCCGGTCGTCAGCCACGCGAAAGGTCCGGTGTTGCTCCCAATAAGCCTGCCACTTCACTTCAAGGGCCTGATGATCGTAGGTCTTGCTCATGTTGGCAATGAAACGCGCACGCCTCAAAAAAGAGAACGGACTCTAGCATAGCCCCCTCGGGGTCACAAGATTCCACGGCCCTGCCCTACGAGGCCTTTGCTATACTATGCGCGGCAATGGGACTCTATCGTTATCATATCTTTCCCCGCCTGATGAACTGGGTTATGGCGGGAGAAGAATTCCGTCGCTTGCGCATGGAATTACTCGCTCAGGTCCACGGTGAGGTGCTGGAACTGGGGATTGGAACCGGACTGAACCTGCCGCACTACCCCAAGACCGTCACCCAGCTCCATGCCGTCGATCCAGCTAATCCTCTTCCCAAGATCGTCACGGAGCGCACCACCAGTCAGTCCTTTCCCATTCGCATCCAACATGTCACAGCCGAGTCGTTGCCCTATGACGACCGATCTTTCGATTTTGCCGTGAGCACCTGGACTCTCTGCACGATTCCCGATCCGGTCAAGGCACTTCGAGAGGTTCGTCGAGTCCTCAAGCCTAATGGAGTGTTTCTGTTTCTAGAGCATGGCCGGAGCGAGGACGAGAGAGTCGCAGCCTGGCAAGACCGGCTGAACCCCATCCAAAACATCATCGGCTGTGGCTGCAACCTGAACCGACGAATCGATCAACTCATCATCCAGGCCGGCTTGAAGATCACGACGCTCGATCGGTTCCACATGCAGAACGTGCCCAGACTCGCCGGCGCGATGTACAAGGGAAAAGCAACCAGACTATGCTAGCAGGCTGCGGAAAAACAATTTCAGCCCAGTAGAACTTCGATGGCCTGCACATCTGGGGCACGAGAAGCACATTCCGGCAGGATGCTCAAAAAGGCCGTCCAGCAAGGCCGCAGCGAGCGAAGAGGCGAAGGCGTACGCTTCGGTACGTTGAGCTTCTGAGCGAAGCGAGAACGCCGCTGGCGGACTTTTTCAGCATCCTGCTAAATCGCAGGCCGCCCGTTGAGCAGTGGAGAAAAGCCGGTGACTGAGACAAACTGAGCGAGCGGAGCAGGAGGCAGCTGAGAGCTTGACTTGGCGCTATGAATGAGGTGAGCGACGCCGAATTGTTGTGCGGCAATCAGACAGCCCTCATCATCATCCATAAAGAGAGATCGTGTCGGATCGAATCCCAGTAATCGCTGACAATGAGGCCAATACTCCGGTCGCATTTTGAGGAACCCTACTTCAAACGCGTTGACGATTCGATCCACATGCTGATCGAGTCCGGTCTTAGCGGTCTTCACCGACACACCTGCCTCATGTGCATTGGTGACAATCGTCACACGCTTCCCAAGCCGGCGAAGATATCGCAAGAATTCTTCCGCCCCCGGTAAGAACCCGATCATGTGATCCAACTCACGATGCAATGCCACCACATCGATTTCCACCCGCTTGGTCCAATAATGCAGATCGGTCCAGACTAATTCACCTTCAACTGAGCGATACATCGCCATGAGGGTGTCGCGAGATTCTTCGAACGGTACGCCGTGAAGCGCAGCGTAACGCCGTGGTAACTCTTCCTCGAAAAAGAAATTGTCGAAGTGGCGATCGAGTAACGTCCCATCCATATCGAGCAGGACATCGTCGATCTCATCCCAATTGATGGAGGGCTGAGGGCTGAGGGCTGAGGGCTGTGTCATTGGTAAAGTATATCGGAGCTCGACTGAGAAGACGAGCTGGTTGTGTTTGCTAAAATTCTTATGTTACGGTCGATCTATAATCTCCCATGCCACGTATCAAGAACACCCCCGTACAGACAGCACCGGTACCGTCAGCAGCAGCGGCTCGCCCGCCCATTGTGGCCATTATCGGTCGACCCAACGTCGGCAAGTCGACACTTTTTAATCGCATGCTCGGCAAGCGAACGGCCATCGTCGACGATGTTCCAGGCGTCACACGAGACCGCAACTACGCTGACGGCACCTATCGAAATCGGCCATTCCGACTGGTGGACACAGGAGGCCTGGACCCGTCTGCTTCGGAAGGCATGCTGGCCCTCATCAAGCGTCAATCGGAACTCGCCATTGCAGAAGCAGACATGTTGATTCTGCTGATGGATGGCCGGACTGGACTCACGACCCCGGACCAGGAAGTGGTCCGTCTCTTGCGCGGAACGCCGAAGCCGTTGTTTGTCGTGATTAACAAAATCGATACGCCCAAAGTCGAAACGCTCGTGGCAGACTTCTATCAATTGGGTACCAATACGCTTTACCCAATCTCCGCAGAGCATGGAATCGGTGTCTCTGAACTCCTGGATGCCATCTATCCATTCCTCCCTGACCCAGAGGAGAACCCTGAGCAAACGACGATGCCTCGTATCGCCGTTGTGGGACGGCCGAATGTCGGCAAATCCACGCTGGTGAATGCCGTGCTCGGAGAAGACCGTGTGGTGGTCAGCGATGTGCCGGGAACCACCAGAGACTCGATCGATTCCATCGCCCTTCACCAAGGACGGCGGTATCTCTTCACGGATACGGCAGGTATTCGGCGGCGCGGAAAGATCGACCGGGGGATCGAAGGCTATAGCGTGATTCGATCGCACTTGGCCATCGGCCGATCCGACCTCGGGATTTTGCTACTCGATGCCACGGAAGGCGTGACTGAGCAGGACACGAAGATCGCCGGAATCATCATCAAGCAAGGACGAGCCTGCTTCCTGCTGGTGAATAAATGGGACCTTCGAGAAGGCGACAGCCAGGCCAGGCAGGAAGTCGAGCAGGAACTTCATCGACGCTTTCCCTTCTTGACTTGGGCCCCCGTCCTTTTCGCATCTGCGGCGAACCCTGGCTCGTTGAACCAGCTCTTTCCTACTATCGATCGGGTATTTGCAGCGTTTTCAAAACGAATCCCGACCGGAGCGTTGAACAAGTTCCTCCAGGAGATCCTCGCCACCCACCCTCTGCCGGTGCGGAAAGGCAAACCGACGAAGATCACCAAATCTGCCTTCATGACCCAAGTCGCCACACACCCGCCGGTCTTTGCCTTATTCGTCGGTCATCCGGACAACATTACCCCCGCCTACCTCCGCTTTCTCGAGAACCAACTCCGCGAGGAATATGGATTCGAGGGAACCCCGATTCGTATGCTCGTTCGCAAGAAGTAGCCGGTTCAATTTCTGCCACCACCATACCGTCTTTGTGCGCAAGCTCGCTCACGGCGTTACGTTGTAGTCGGTACATGCGGGATTATCGAGCTTCCTACACTCGCTACTTCGGTGCAACTCTTGCAGAGTCCCATAACCATTTCTCCGAAAGGATATCAGTGCCGCAATCATCTCCGCAGAACCAAGCCGACTTTTCTCAGAACGCTGTTTCCGGACTAGACACACGACACCAACCTCTTCTCTCTTCCTCCGACTCAGGCATGATCGTGCTTTCCTCATCTGCTCGCATCCTGCACATGAATGGACCGGCCCGTGCACTGATGGCGTTGTTCGGGACATCCCATGAGCACTGGCCGCAGATGGCGCCAGAATCCACGCCGTCGATTATCACAGAATTCTGTCTCGACGTGCTGGCACAACTCCGACGTCGAATCGAGGCGCAGGACTGGACACAATTCGAAATGCGACGCACCTGCCACATGGTCACACCATCCCTTCTCTTCACAGGATTCGGAGTTCCAAGCGCATCGAATAGTGAGATCCGTGTCGTTCTGACCCTCACTCCCCTGTTCTCCGCTCCTTACGCAGCTGCGAATGCACGGCTTTCCCATCCGCCGACCGACGTCCATACTCCTTCCAGCGACGTAACTTCATAAGGACAGGCCTCCAAGCCGCTGTTGTGGCGGCCTGCACCTTGACTCCCTCGCGGACATCATGCTATTCGCATCACGCTGATGATGCGTTCCACTTATATAGAAACTCATCCCTCTGCCACTCTCGGCGACCCGCGAGCCAGTGGGATACAAGGCTCAGCTCTTCACAGATGGCTCCGACGTACGATCGAGACTCTCTGTGCCGGAGTAATCATCGTTGCCCTCCTCAGCCCCGTCCGTGCCGACGAACCGCCTGCACTGGAAGACATACCCGCACCTCCAACCACTGAGGCCCCTGATTCCCGCCCCGCAGGGGAAGACATCCCCGCACCCCAACCAACCCCTGCCCCCGTTGCCCCGGTCACAATCGATCCTTTCATAAAGCTACGAGGATCGGTATGGCGGACCAAGGCCGGAATCGTCTTCCTCAAGACCCCGATCGGACTGCTGAGTCTCAGTTCCAAAACAACACTGAAAGATCTTAAGGCTTCGCAGGAAGTACGATTTTGGGTGCACGAGCGCCATGTCTTCGTCGAGATCCGTAAGAGAGCTGACGAATCGTTGGTCCATCGCTACCTCAGCGGACCCATGACATCCGGAACCGATGAACCAGGAACATTGCATTGGTGGGGACCCGGCGGTGACCAGGTAGTCCATGTCGGAAAACTGGAAGAACGCCTCACCAACTATCGCGAAGGAGACCAGCTGACCGTAGAAGTCGATGAGACGAATACCATCAGCGGAGTGCACGACTTGCAATTCGACCTGCAGATCAGCCAAACCCCGCCGGCCGGCTCAGACGCGCAACTACTCCTATCAGGAACCGTCTCGAAGCTTAAATCCAACTTCGTCTTTGTCCGGACCCCTGTCGGCCTGGTCATGCTCAATTCGAAGATCGGAATCCCCCGTGTGAAAGTGGGACAACCGATCACGCTGCACATCGATAGTGGACATGTCACCGTCACGCTTCCCTCCGCCACTGAGACAGCCGCCCCCCGACGCAGTGCGTCACCGATCCCCTAACCAGCCGCATACATAAATAAAGAGCGGCCTTGCTCGGGCAGGATGCTCAAAAAGTCCGTTCAGCAAGGCCGCAGCGAGCGAAGAGGCGAGGCGTACGCTTCGGTACGTTGAGCCTCTGAGCGATGCGAGAACGACGCTAGCGGCCTTTTTCAGCATCCAGCCAGGTTTGCTTGACAGGCCTCATCCAAGCCCCCTAAACTTCGCCGCAACCATGCGCGCCATTGCCCCCAAAACGCCTCCCCAACGCCCAGCCAGGCAAGAGCCTGAGGGATTTGATAGGCTGTATCGAGACCATGTGGACTTGATGTATCGATACGCCTATCGCCTGTGCGGCGATGCGGAATCGGCAAAGGATCTCGTTCAAGAAACCTTTCTTCATGCCTATCAAGGACTCAAAGATTTTCGAGGCGAGGCGCGGGTCTCTACCTGGCTGTACACCATCGCCTCACGAGCCTGCTTACGGATGCGACGCAAGCGCAAAGGGCAGCCGGAACACGAGCTGTCACTCGAAGAGTTTGTCCCCACTTCCGAGGGAGAGTTTCGGCTTCAGATCCCGATGGATGGACTCAGCCCCGAAGAGGCACTACAGAACAAGGAGCTCCGGCTGGCGCTCGACCAGGCGATCGAGAAACTACCTCAAAAATATCGGATGGCCCTGGTGCTCCACGATATGGAAGAATTCAGTGCCAAAGAAGTGGGGACCATCATGGGTGTGAATGAACGTGCCATAAAGTCTCGATTGCACCGGGCACGTTTGTTTGTGCGGCGAGAGCTCAGCGCCCGCGGCATCACCCACCACGACGGCCACAAGCATGAAGGCTCGCACTCATGACAAAGACAAAGAAAAAAACGGCGACGCAAAGGAAACCGTCCAAGCCATCGTCTCACGGCCATAGCCATCGTCAAGGCGATTGCGTGAATCTTCTCCGGCAATTGTCTGCCTACATCGACGACGAACTCCCTTCCGACGTGTGTACTGAGATACGACAGCATCTTGGAGCCTGCCCGAATTGCGAGGTCTTCATCGCTTCCCTCAAACACACCGTCACGCTCTGCCGACATCGTCCGGCTCCACCGTTGACGTCGGTCGACCGGAAAAACATGCGCCGCGCAATCCTCGATGCGGCCAATACACAGTGAAAGGGACGCTCTGGGTCATAGGCCTCGCACTCGTTCTGGCAACTCCCACGATTGCGCTCTCCACCGAATTCGAGATGGAGTCGGTCAGCGTAGAGATCCGCTCGCGGATGTTCATTCCACAACAGATCCACCTGCAGCATGGTCGCAAGACTGTGCTACGGTTTCGCAACCACGATACAGAACTCCATACCATCGTAGCCAAGGAGTTTTTCTTCGGCATCGACTTCGACGTGGGCGGCAACGGAGCTCCGGAGTACGGTCCAGACGGACTCAAGCGGGTGATCATCCCACCTGAAGGCCTGGTTGAATTTCAGTTTACGCCTGCGCGCACCGGGACCTTTTCATACCTCTGCGACATGCCGGGCCACAACATGCAGGCCGTGATTGTGGTCGAATAACCAGAAGAACAGCCAATGATCCTCCGGCAACTTCTTCGCCTCGCAACGAAGAATTACTCGGACAGACTCCTAGCCTATTTCAGGTCCATAAAGCCTCGTGATACAGTGTGTCTTTTCTTCTCTCCCTGATTGGAGGAGTCCGCCAGATATGATGCGTGCACAGATGTTACAACACGGCTCGCTCAGGAGCCTGCTCCTAGCCGGAGCCCTGTTTATTGTGACTGCAATGCTTCTGATCGAAGCCCCATCGGCATCAGCCGCTGCCGCTGCCAAAAAATCGAAGCAATCCGTCACCGCTGCAGAATCGACGGCTCGTCGCTATGCCGAAGCGATGGGAGCAGGAAATACGGTGGCCGTCGGCCAACTCGACTTCGCCTGCCAATATTCCCTTGTGGCCGCAGCCCCCCATGGCATCAAGCGCTATCCGGCTGACTCCAACCCCATCTACGATTCCTGCCGGCAACGCCTTCAACAGGCCCATGCCTCTACCGTCGTCAGAACTGATGTCGGCATGGAGGTCTTGTGGCCCAGTAATGGCGAACTGGTTTTTTTCAGCGAAGACGTCAGCCGCTATCCCGCCTCAGCCTTCGTGACTGATTCACTGGGGCTCAGCCCACCGGGAACCGGATTCCGTATTCATGTTGCCGACAGCGCACGGCTTCCTTCAGCCTCGTTCCGCCTTCGACCGAATGGCCCTGTCGTCGCGGTGCCGACGACCTTGGTGAAATTGACCATCAGCTACCAGGATCCCCTGACTGCTCCAGTGACCTATGCAGCCGGTTCGGTCAAGTGGACCACAACGATCAAGCGGACCAGGCGTGCGCTGAAAGACATCACGATTCAATGGGTAGTCCTCTCTGGGCTGAAGAAGCACGGCTTCGCAGGCGACCAGGCGGTCGTGAACCTTCCAGTCACCAGCGGCGCCATCTTCGGAAGCGGCAAGCAGGAAGAGATTCCGTTTGTCACAGAAACCAGTCACGCCCTGCCTAACTCACTAGTCTGGTGGGGACCGACTGACAGTCCGGGGGCCTTGACCGCTGCGGTCGCTCGCGCAGCCACGTTTCCCGAACTGCGTGACCGCGTGGCCATGCTGAACCGTGTACTCATCGTCGACCCCCATCAGGCCGAGGCCCTCACGGTACTGAGCCGACATCTCTATGCCATGGTCCTACGCGAGGCCTACCCATTCCACAAGCTCATGGTGAATGATCCGGCACTGTTCCTGGTCGTGAACGAGCATTTTTGGAACATCTATGCTCAATCGACACGCATGGACCTGTCACTGGGAATGGAAATGGGTGGGTTCGACAAACCGACGACCGCCGACTACCTGTACCGCATGCTCTCAGCCATGCAAACACTAGCCGTTATACGGCCCGAGCAACTCGACAATCGATTTCGGTTAGGCGTGGCCTTGCGCTGGAATAACGATCAAGATCCCTCGATCGAAACCCATCACTCCTTGGTCAAGGCTATTCCGGCTGACCAAAGGGCCGGCAGAGCCGAGGCCCTGCTCCAACTGGCCTGGTCCCGCATTAACAAAGTAGCTTGGAACCGCATCCTTGACGACTCAGACATTCGAGCTGCCTATCAGGATGCCGACGAGGCGCTCACGCTCGCCGACCTACCGCTCGATAAATTCATGGCCGAATACACCAAAGCCTACAGCTTGCTATTCACCCCGGACCGAGACAATCGAGCGCTCCTGGAGCGACTCACAGAAGCCAAACGATGGTTTACTGAAATTCCCGGACAAACGCCGGAGATCTGGAATTTCTTCGTCGGGGCAGAATCCTTGAAAGCGGTGCTGGACGCGGATCCCATCTTTCAGCCTTTGGTAGCTCAGGCAGAGGGAAAGAAGGGATGATAAGGTGTTTCGCGAGGTCCAAGCAGGCTGCGAAAAACTTACTTTACGCTCAAGCTCTGCTGTGATCATATCAATGGTGATGGCTAAGAATAACTCGCAGGATGCTCAAAATGGCCGTCCAGCGCGGCCGCAGCGAGCGAAGAGGTGAGGCGTACCCTCAGGGGTACGTTGAACCTCTGAGCGATGCGAGAACAAAGCTGGCGGACTTTTTCAGCAGCCTGCTGACTTTTTGCGTCGCGTCGCGTACCTTGTCGAGTCATGTTCAGGCTTAGCGCAAACCCGTCTGATCTGCGCTTCCCGCCCGTTGATTTGTCCAGCCCTGAGGGGCTCCTCGCCGTCGGCGGCGACCTGCGCCCAGAGCGATTGCTCGAAGCCTACCGCCATGGGATCTTTCCCTGGTACGACGAAGACCAGCCCATCCTATGGTGGTCCCCCGATCCCAGAACCGTCCTCTTTCCCCCCAAGCTTCACATCTCGCGCAGCCTGAAAAAAAGCCTTCGTCCTGGCCTATTCAGCATCACGCTCGATACGTGCTTTCGCGATGTGATGCAGCATTGCGCAGGACCCAGACCGCAATATCCAGACGGAGGCACATGGATCACGGCAGAGATGCTCGACGCTTACACAGGCTTACACGAACAAGGCTACGCCCATTCCGTTGAAACCTGGCAGGATGGAAAGTTGGTAGGCGGGCTCTACGGCGTAGCGCTCGGCGGCGCTTTCTTCGCAGAGTCGATGTTCACCCATACATCCGATGCCTCGAAAGTGGCGTTGGTCTCGCTGGTCCGCCAGCTTCAGACATGGGGATTTCGCATCATCGACTGCCAGCAATCCTCCCCCCATGTGATGCACTTCGGAGCAGAAGAAATTTCCCGCCACGACTTCCTGAATCACCTTGCCGCAGCGCTCACCCTGCCCGAAAGATGTGGACGCTGGCAGTTCGACATTCCATGAGATAAGTCGTGGGCTGAGAACTTAGTAATAGTCGTGCCTCCGCGAGCAGGGCACTATACTGGCGGGGCGGGGCAAGACACGACTCAGACGAACTCTACAGCAACGTCGCAGTTTTCCTGTTGAAGGCCTGTGCAGCAGTGCTCACCCTTCGCCTTGACGCTCTCTGCCCTTCGCGCCATACTGCGCCACCATGCCCGCCCTAGTCGTCATGATTCTCTTGTCTACACTCGTTCTCCCCTCTAGGCAGGCACAGGCTTCTCCTCCAAGCGACACCTCGACAGCAGACCTGCAAACACAGGCAACCCAGGGTGTAGCGGAAGCGCAGACCAACCTCGGGTTGCTGTATTACTACGGGCGGGGTGTGCCGAGGGATTACACGAAGGCGCGGGAGTGGTTCGAGAAATCCGCTGCTCAAGGAGACGCAGACGCGCAATACAACCTTGGGGTGCTCTATGACTTCGAGAAAGGCATCCCCCAGGATTTTTCGACGGCGAGGCACTGGTATGAGCAAGCCGCTACGCAGGGGCACGCGGGTGCTCAGAATAACCTTGGAGGGCTCTATGAATTCGGACATGGCGTGAAGCAGGACTCTGTGCGTGCATTCATGTGGTACAACGTCGCGGCATCCCTCTCGACAAATGACCCCCAGAAGGACGTAGCAGCAGAAAATCGAGATGAGATCGCAGGTGGCATGACTTCCGCGCAGATTTCAGAAGCCAAACGACTGACGAGTCAGTGTCAGACACGGCAGTTCAAGGACTGCCAGTAGGGTCCGTCGAATTCCAATTT
>JBBRRN010000060.1:0-11857 GCA_038200685.1 Nitrospirales bacterium | reverse complement strand
TTTTTCTCATTCCTTCTGAAGGAACTTCTCACATGCGTGTTTCTATACGGTTCACAACATTATGTACAGGTTCTCGAATTGTCAACATCCTCCCGTCAACTATGAGCCTCGCTGAATCCTGTTCTTCGCGCTCCTCAGTCTTCCATGAACAACAGCGTATGTGCAGGACATTCAGTGGAAAGGATTGCGCGGCGGTGACCGAAGTTATCTGCTCGAGCTGTTCGATCACGGATCAATCGCCACATTCCATCTAACCCTCGTCTTTCTCCGAGAGCCGTTCGAAAAACCGGATCGGGCAGAAGGATCGATCTCCGCCCGCTGGGATAGTTGCATTCCCGTCAGATCGGCCTCAGTCTCCTGCTCCCGGTTGAGCTTCAGTGTGAACAACCCGCTCGTCACCCTCTCGCGAAGCACACACCTTCTAATACTTTCATTTTATTTTGATATTGCTTTATTCGGTGTCACTATGTCGCTGTGTCTCTCCCGGAGACACGCTGAACGATCATGCCTTTAGAATAGATAGAAATGGAGACACACGGATGAAGCAGCTAAAGATCATGGCAGTCCCTCTTTTGGTGCTCTGTCTTCTGACTTCGGGATGCTCGGTTTTTATGGCGGCGAGTCGTGCGAGTTACCGGGGCGATATCAATGTCATCCAATTGGGTGTTCAACGTTCAGCAGTGATCGGCGAACTCGGCGCACCTGATAAATTCAGCACATTAGAAAACGGCGGTTATGATGATCGTTACAGCTTAGACCCTGATGCTCACCGTACCGGAACCAAAGTCGCGACGACCATCTTTTATCTTGCCGCTGACTTCTTCACGCTGTGTCTATGGGAGTTCATTGGCACACCGTTAGAGATCGCAGCAAAAGATAAAATTTCAGTTTACCATCTCACATACGGTCCAGAAGGAACGCTCTCTTCAATGGAAAAAATCTAACCATACGGCGGCCTCTTTACAAATTGGGACAGCTCGTTCAGGAAGGGCTTGAGATCTTCTCGTTCAGACTTCCCGCCTGCGCCTGGTTCTAGTCGGATAGAATAGACTCCAGAACTTCTCCGTCATGGGTGCCACTAAAGGGACTTGCTATTCTGTGGCGTCCCCCCGCGCACACGCTAGTAGCAAACAGCGAGAGGAGACGGCGTTTATGATGTGCTGCGTGGTTGTCGGAGGAGTGTGCGGAGTTTCTGCCCTGTTTTGACAGACAAGTCCGCTGGGCCACATGAGACACACCCAGGTAGGATTTCATAGCCCCACGCGGTGGTACCTTCGCCCGCTATCATCGAGCAGTATGTGCTTCGGAGTTATTCCTTGCCTCGCGAGAACAAGGATGCCCACACCCCGTGAAAGCTTGAAGCGCTTCGGCCTGCTGATCCTGGATTGAACAGCAGCGTTCTCGCATCGTTCAGACCCTCAACGGGGACCCGGCCGCCTCACCACTCGGCGGCGCGCACAAACTTGGTGCTCCTTATTCGTCGCACCATACGCCCCAGAGGGTACGCCTCGGCCCCTCACTCGCTGCGGCCTTGCTGGACGGCATTTTTGAGCATCCTGTGAGAGCGTTCTTCTATTGTGCCACCCGTCCGGACCATCGAAGTTCCCGCAGCCTGATAGGACTTGGTCATCCTGAAGCAAAAACCTAAGGCGCTCGCTTCTTAGCCTCAAATGATCAATCCACGCAGGTGTCGACAAGGATCACGCGATGGCCGAACGTCGGCGCCGCACAGGCTGTAGGGCCTTTTCCGTGCCACCTTGGGGTTAACTGCTATTCTCGCCCTCGCCTTCGGGAGGCCAACCGGCAGGGAAACGGTCGTACACCCGCTGGTACGCGCGCACCGTGGCCGGAGGCGGATCGTGTCGGGCTTCCTCCACAGATTCCCCGTAGGCCTCATCCAGGTTCCGCCGGAGATCGGCCACCTCGGCATCACGCGCCGCTTCTCTTCGCTCGCGCCAGTAGTTATCCGTTGGATCGTACCCGACCGCTTCTGAAACGTTCTCGCTCTCCAATGCCTCATGGAGCGGGCGAAGGTCCACAAGCATGAGCCGCGGGTGGACATACGCCAATCCAAGCCGAGTTGTGCATACGACGAAAGATCAGTTCGTAGACCGGCGTCAGATCTGCGCGGCGCCGGACCATCCAGGTGCCAATGTAAAATTCGATGTACTCTCTGCGCTCGTTGAGCCGTGCCTCGGAATGGCTCCGGCGATGTCGAAAGTTCGCGATGAAGCCGGCCGCGGCGCGGAAGGATCCCAGATCGACGAACGCACCCTCGGCGGTGAACACATCATGATTGTCGGCAAACACGTCCCACAAGCAGCAGCCCAGAAGGTCAGCGCACTCCTTGGCCGGTTTCGGCGCATCAACCGGCATCTCTCGGCGGAGAGCGTCGAGCATGATCTGCAGTTCCTCTTCAGGCGGCGACGTCTTCCTCCTCAACTGCCTGAGATGGTCACGAAACCGCAACGTTTCTTCATACACCTGCTCCACCGTCGGGTGATATACGAGCACCAGTGGAGACCGCTCCCACCCCACGGGTGCCAGTTTCTGCACCAGAGACGAATCATTAAGCCCGTTCGGGAAAAGACGCTGGAACGGCTTCCCGCACTACTCTTCTGTCAAACGCTCTTCCACGGTTGCCTCGGTCTTCAAGCATACGATACGCAGAATCACTGGCCCAGAACCTCAACACCCGGAAACAACATCACGAGGGAGTCTTTTCTGGACCTTTGGAAGGGCGAGGGAGATTGGAAACTCGGCCTTCATTTCCACATGCGCGGATCGAAGTGGAATGCCTCGGGCTTGTTGAGGCGAAATCGTTTGAAATCGGGATGGGCGGGGCTCAAAAGGTAATTGCGTTCTTCGGGAATCACGGCTGATGGGACAACCAGCATCGCCGTGGAAGCACTTGCCACCCACACCGTTCCCAAATCCTGCAACTCTTCCGGCACAGGATAGCTGCGCCAGTTCTTCGGAAGATCCGAGACTTCAATGTATTCAATGCGCATGTCATCCGGGGTGTCGGCGGAGATGGCAACGAGTTGATCGGGCTCTGTATCCCGGTCAAGGTTCACAAAGAATTCAAGGGCTGCAAGAGACAACGTCGCAGACGCATAGACAGCCCGCGTACCTAAACGGTTCCAGCGCCCTCCAAACTGTCGAGCTCCCTCGCCATCAAAGGCTTGGGACAGATGAAGTTTGAGAATGATTCGCCAGACGCGCATGGCCAAGGCTAACTATACACACCATACTCAATTCGCCCCAAGACTTCCTCGACCTGCCTGGCCCCGATATCGCTTTCGAGAAGCTCCAAGGGAACCTCGTTGCCCAGGGCACGGTTGGGTCTTCGCAGCCATCTGGCGGCTTTCTCCTCGCTTCCCAAAACATACGCGGCCTGCGCGCCAAGACGGGCAAGCCGGAGCAGCCGATCCGACTCGTCAGCACGAAGCTTGCGCTCTTTCTTGCGGCGCGCGATGGTTCGCTGCGGCAAATGCAGGGCAGATGCCGCCTCCCCACGAGCGAGCCCGAATTTCACCATCACCGCTTCGAGCGACGCGTAGGGCAATCCAGCGCCCACGGTTTGCCGCAGCTCATTCAAATTCGAGATCTGCCGCTTAAGAACCTTTCGACCTCCGAGCGCTTCGACGATGTCCGCTGTACGTAGCATGTCGTCCCTCCGATATCAGCCAAGTTGCACTTATGCTACTGCCATATGGCATTCTGAATCAAGATAATGCAGAAAAGGTATCCCCTTTTTCTTTCGGCAGTGGGAAGCACAATGCACGCTGGGCTTCACTCCACGCGATCGCCCAGCATGATCAGGGTGGGCTCGATAAGAACGCCCTCAATCGTAAGAACGCCAAGCCCCCGAGGCAGTATGAACCGTTTCGGGCCAGCCGAGCCGGGATTGAACAGGAGAGTCGATCCGTGCCAGTCCGTTTTTGCTTGGTGGGTATGGCCGAACACGCAGATGTCCGGTTGTTCGCGCTCAAGAAACGCTCGTCCGCCCTTCGTCAGCTTCCCGCCTTCGTACAGGATATGACGAATGGCGATGCGGAGGCCTGCCAGTTCGATCACCGCCTCGGATGGAAACCTACTCTGTTCATCATTATTGTCGATGTTGCCAGAGACGGCGGTAACTGGTGCGATCCGTTTCAGCGGTTCGATCACGGATCAATCGCCAATATCACCGGCGTGGAAAATATAATCGACGCCTTTAAAATGTCGTCGGACCACGGGATCGAATCTGCCGTGGGTGTCGGCAATCACTCCGATCCGAATGGCGCCCCGCTGATTCCTGGGGCGACGACCGTCTGGGATCCGATTGAATCCTGTACCTGTTTCCAGTCGAACGTAAATGGCTCCGGCGATTTCTTCGGTAGGGCCGCGAGCTCTGCTTTCAATCGTTCGGCTCTGGCGGCACTCATCGGATGCGTGGAGAGCCATTCCATTCGACCCTGGTCTTTCTCCGAGAGCCTCTCGAAAAACGTGATCATACCGGAGGGATCGATCTTCGCCCGCTGAAGCAACTGTAATCCCGTCAGATCGGCCTCGGTCTCCTGCTCTCTGCCGAACTTGAGGGTGAACAACTCGACGCCAAATTGTTTCATCATCCCGACGAGGCCTTGCTGATTGCCGAACACAATGGCCGCCACCGCCATCAGCCCAAGACTTTTTACAATCCGTTCAAGCCCATGCCGCTGCAGCACGTGGTTCAATTCATGGCTCAGCACGCCCGCCACTTCTTCGCCGTTTTCTGCTTTTTTCATGAGCCCGGTGAACACCACCACATACCCGCCAGGCAGAGCGAAGGCATTGACGACATCGCTCTTGACCACGGTCACTTCGAACTTGTAGGGACTATCTGGGATCTGCGCCGTCATTCGTTGGGTCATCTCTCCCAGCGCTGCGACCGCTGGACCCTCTTTCATTACTTCCTGATGGCTGAGAAAATCCCGATAGGCCGATTCGCCCAGCTTTTGTTCCCACTCTACCGGAATCCGGCTTACGGCAATCTCAACGAGCAGATCGGACTGGAACCAAAGTCCCAGCACTGTGGCCAGAAGCACCCCGCCAACTAGGCCCCAGACGAGCCGGCCCCGGTGGCGCACCTGCCGGACGCGTTCCGCCGCTTGTTCAAAGGAATGACTCACATGATCCGGCGCCGCTTGCCGGAAGGCGCGAATCACATCAGGATTCTTTAAATAGAGCGTCTGTTCCCCTTTCTGCCCAGCCCATTTCACGACAAGCTGGTCATGGTCGAGCCCGCCTGCTGAGACAGTGAGGCTAGAAAAAGGAACGGACTCCGGCTGGCCATCGGCAGTATCAGATTCAAAAGTGACAGTGAGTCCATCCCCCTCCACTTGAACAAGGCAAGGCGCACCAGCGGCAGGAAACTCGTCACCGAAACAGAGAGCGTTGGGAGAGAATTGAGCCATAGTTCAGTGACTATTGACTTACTGACGGTGGAAATTTCTCATATGGATGCTCAAAACGTCGGCCAACAAGGCCGCAGAAGTGAAACAACAGCAGGCGTCGTAGTTTCCACCCTCCCTCCCCGAGCTGCCAAGACAGCTCCTTCCTCGTATGGGGTACGTTGAGGATTGTTTCAAAGCGAGAACGAAGCTTGGGCACTGGCGCGTCTTGGCGCGACTGGGTTGGGCGGGTGATAAAGTAGGCGTTTTCAGCATCCGTTATTCGGAGACCGGGATGAACTGCCGTATCCACGCCCCAAAACTTCCCGGGTTTCGGCTTTGAATGTAGACGAGGCCAGGTCCTCGGAACCGACAGACAAACCCTTCGCCTGAGGTGAAGCTGGCGACCCAACCAGAGGTGGCTTTTTCGATGTTGTACGAGGTGGTAGAGGACCAGGCCACCAGATGGCTATTGTCCACGATGTATTCCTGATCGGGCTTCAACTCGATCTTGTGAATGGCCCCGAAGCTGTTCAGAACGAGTGTCCCCTTTCCGCTGATTTTCAGAATGAAGAAACCCTCTCCACCCAGTAGTCCACGGCTCAGGCCCTGCATTTTACTTTCGATGACGATCGCGTCGGCACCCGCGAGGAAGCCGTCTTTCTGCACCATGTATTCGTTCACGCCATCGAGTTCTAAGATGACAATCTCGCCGGGTACCGTCGGAGCCAGCAAGGCTTCACCAGGCCCTCGACTAGCGCGCAGCGTCTGAAAGAAGAATTTCTCCCCGGTCAGGAATTTTCGTGATAGGGCTCCGAGAAAGCCACCTTCCATCTTGCTTTCAATGTCGATGGTCGGTGAGCATGCCACCATCGCGCCTGACTCGGCTTTGATGCTCTCACCAGCCGCCAAGTCCACCCGCACCATGGGAAACGCCCCCGGATATAAGATTTCGCTTTTCATGTAGTCACGTCCTCCATTTATTCATATCGGCTCTCACACCACCCACCCATAGACGCGATGGCTCGGCTCCGGTCCTTCTTCCAGGTAGCTCATCCTGAGTTGCCCGAGCACGTCTTGTTGTAATTCGTTCCGCTTCGCCTTGACATCCACGCCAAACACACGCGCCGCGTTGAGTCCAAAGATCCGTTCCTTTACCTGGCGCGTGAGCGGCTGGTACCGATGCCGCTCGATCAGCTGCTCCGGAATCTGGAATCGCCGAAAGGCCTCGATCTGCCATTGTGGCGACCCATACCAAATCGAGTCCGTCCCCCAGAGCACATGATCGGCACCAAATGCGTCGATGATCTGCCCGAGCAGATGCGCACAGACCGCTGGATGGGTCGTCACAAGTTGCGCAAAGGTCGAGCCGAGCTCCATGTAAATGTTCTTAATTCCAGACTGCGCCTGCTTCATACGGCAGAACTCGGTGGTCCAAGGAATTTCGCCTGTCTTTGCAAACACGGTATCCGCCGTCGCCGTACTCTTGAGCCCGGAGTGATAGACAAGGAAATCGATGTCTGGAAAATCTCTTGCGGCTTTGATCAGATCCTTGGGATGGTTGTAATCCGGTACCGGCCCAAGAGGAAGCCCTTTGTGTACGCAGACACGCTTCACGTTGAGCTTGCGCGCTTGCTCCAGCATCGGATAAGCGATCTTTTCATCGTCCATCCACCAACCACGATCGAATCCCTTTGGACAAGAGCCGGTATAACACTTCCACGCATCGACCTTGAGCGCTCCCGCCTGCATCGCCATGAAGTCCAGATCGGCTACCCCCAGCTGGGGTGTGGCCAATCCATGCGCCAGCATTCGTTGAGACTGTGCAAGACGGTTGATTTCGTCCCGGATATGCGCCATCTCGTTCGGTGGCACCACCGCTTCTTGCGGATAGGGTCCCGGCGGTGTACTGATAAGGCCGATGGTGGTCTCACTGTCGAGAAATACCTCTTTGACAAAATTTTCCCACGAAAGATCATCGATGGTGCCTCGGTCTCCCGACAGCTTCGGATTGAGCCCAGACTCCCGTATCCATCGTCTGAGCGACAGCAGCCCCTGTTTGGACACCGCTCCCTTTCGATTATGTTCCGCATCGGTCGGATCGAAATGCGAGCCGACGTAATGCGTCTGTACATCGAAGATAAAGTAGGGCGCGCCCTGTTGCTCGGCAAAGGCTGCCGTTTCAAACAATTCGATTTCTCCAACCTGAAAAAACTTTCCAAAGATCGAGTTCATGGCCAGCAATGCAGCAGCTACCCCGCCGGTCGTCCTGAGAAAGTCTCGGCGCGTGAGACCTCGTCGAGCAGCGGTTCTCTCTACAAATGTGACGGCAAGCGATTCAACGCGGGCTTGGTCTACCGTCTGGCTGAAGGGAATAAACTCTTCGTTCGAGACAATCTGCGTCGGAATGGCCGATGGAAATGTGGTCCCTTTCTTTGCCGAGGAAGCATGTGGAAAGGGTGACGGTGAGGACGCCATGGTGCCTATTCTCGTAGATGGTGTGCTCTGATTCTGTGGAATACGGTCAGCAGTGTCAAGCAACGAGAGCGGGTGAAGAAATCAGAAATCTTTGAGTGCAGATAAGGGAGGGAATCGGTGAACTACTTGGATCGTGGTGGAGACACGGAGCGGCTGTTCTCAAGCCCAACCGATTGAGTTTTAGGAATTGTGACGGCGACGTCGCGCTGAGGATCGCCTTCTTGATCTTTGCCGTCCTGCCCAACACTATAGAGCACCCCCTTATGCTGATCGACCAGCATAGGAAGACCGGTAAAGGGGTCATAGAGGGTCTGTCCAGCCTTTGCGAGGCGCGTGACCACATTTCCCTCTTGCGCCCCCTGTCTAATCCAGGCTTGCAAGCTCGCCAGACGAAGCCGCGCATCGGTCTCCACTGTTCGCCCAACATAGGGATCCCACGAAGGGAGTGGCTCGATTCCGATAATGTGCTCAATCGGATTCGCCACGTAGTCCACCACGCTGGCAGCAGAGGTTCGAATGAAACTAGACGGTTTGGGCAAATTGGTGTAGCGTCCTTCCGCCACCGCTTTGCTCGCCGCTTCGTAGTAGTCGGCATAGGCATTGGACCGCTGCTGCACGGGAAGAGGCATCGCAGCCGCGACGGCAACATACAGAGGACGCTCGGTGGGCTTGTCGTTCTTTAGGCTTTTCGTCGCGGCATTCGTCCCCCACACAAGATGGCTCTGCATCGGCCATCGGAGGGACAACTCTACTTGATCCAAAGGACGAACGAGCTTGCCGAGTCGACCGATCGCTGTCTCATCGAGGTCCTGACGGGTCAAAAGCCCTGACGCGATAGCGGTATCGTCCTGTACCGCCGTCACCGCCAACATTTTCACCATCAACGTCTTTGACTGCCCCAGCACGGTACGCCAGGATGCCATATCGTTCTCAAGCCGCCCGAGCCCTGTGTTGATATCCTGCCCAAACCCTTCTACCAGGTACAACCGATGAGCCAGGAGAATATGGGCACAGTTCGGGCTCACGATTTGCCCGTAGCCCGCATCTTCAAACGACATCGACAGCCACTGCTGGTAACGTTTGAGGGCGAGCGATTCTTGAGCCGCCCACAATCGTATAGATGCTGCCTGCGGCTTCAGTTGTGCCATTGGATCGGCGCTAGTGAACCATTCATGGACCACATTGGCAGGGGTTCCTGTCGTCGCGCCGCTCCCCTCATCACCCAGCATGCAGGAGAGCGCAGCTCGGGAATCGGTCTCTTCCGCACGACGTGCGTAACCCGCCCGGATCGGATTCTGTTCCCCCGAAACATCGAATCCGAGCAACAAGAAATACCCGTTTTTTGTTGAATCGGTGAGTGGCTGTGGAGGACTCGCTGTCAGGTTCTGATAGGTCGACGACGAAGGAGCTTCCATCATGATCCAGGCTAATCCGACCGCCCCCACGCCGATCGCCATCAGTACCACGCAGGAAAACACCAACCCCACACACAGCAACACCATCGATCGCGTCGTCGAAAAACACGACCCGATAAACGACGAGATGCCGTTGCGGACCCGCGCCATTTTCCTGGAAATCCGAGGCCGCGGAATTGGGGGCGCCTGACGATCTTGCGGATGAATCTGGCGATTCTCTCCTGTTGAGTCAAAAAGCACATCCACGACCGACGCAGCAACCGACACGGCAAGCTCTGATTTCGAGTGAGCAGGTTCGACACCAGGATCCTCCCGCGTCTCAGGAGGCGATGGAGGAGTGCTCACAAATGTGATCGACTCACTCGCCCGAACCCACTCCGGTCTCGTATCTTCGGGAGGAACAACCTTTTCCAGGATGGGGGCAACCGCTTCGACAACAGGGGTCGCTTCAGAAGGAACCGACTCCCACCCACCGCTACGTGACAATTCGGTGGCCGATGCAGGCGGCGCCTTGATCCCTGGTAATGGAACTGCCGGATCGAGTGGGGCATCCCCCTTCTCCTTGTCCCAATTGCGTTTCTTTTCAGACGGACGATGTGGCTGAACCTCAACTTCGCCAGTACTCCAACGCGACGCTGTCTCCATCGATGCCGCATCGCTTGGTGTCACGGAGGGTGGAGGAGCCGAGACAACCGTAAATAGCGGGACGGGCATTTCGGGGGGATCCGTGGAAGCTAGTGCAGGTGCGGGTGGCGCTTCCTGAGTCCCCTCTGAGCATGACGACTCTGGAGCGGAGGCTTCCAGAAATGGCGCCACAGGTTGCGGCTCCGTAAAATACGAGAATGAAACTGGTTCGGGTTCGCGAGCGGGTTCGACCAGCTCTGATAGAGGAGGCGCCGGAGCATCCATCTTGAGAGAGCTTGTGGCGTCGCTCGAAAGATTCGGCGGCTCCTCTAGCTGCAAAGGTGCTTCCGAAATAAAATCCGTAGTTGAGGATGGTGGATCGGACGCTCTGATCGCAGTCATTTCTGCAATCGAGCCACTCACTTCGCTCAAGATCGAAGAGTGAATCTCCGGCAACGGCTCAGGATCGCTGAATGAGACCAGCGGTTCTGGAGTTGAGGGACTGGAGAGGGCGGCAGGCGAACTTGGCGACGGCGGTTCTTCGGCAAATTTCCAAGCACCGTTGAAGATGGTGTTCCATGAAAACGGGGCCGTGGGCGAGGAATCGGCGACAGGCTGGGGTGAGACTTCAGGCTCTTGAAGGATCGTGGGAATCGTTGACGGCTCCGCCGCAAAGATCGATTCACGGGCTTCGGTCATATCTTGCACGGGAATGGGACTCGACAACTGTTCTGATACACGTTCAGACTGCGTGATAGCGGACGGGGTGAAAATGGATTCACCGCTCAAAACGGAGGTCTCCTCTGATAGTGCAAGCGGGGCTGTCGACGGGGCCGTGGGCGAGGAATCAGCGACAGGCTGGGGTGAGACTTCAGGCTCTTGAAGGATCGTGGGAATCGTTGACGGCTTCGCCGCAAAGATCGATTCATGAGCTTCGGTCATATCCAGTACGGGAGTTGGACTCGACAACTGTTCTGATGCACGTTCAGGCTGCGTGAGAACGGACGGGGTGAAAACGGATTCACCGCCCAATACGGAAGCTGCCTCCGATAGCGCAAGCGAGGCCGTCGACAGGGCCGTATCTTCAATCTTGATCGTGGCATTTTCTATCTGCTCCCAAGGCATGGGAGAAGGTAATCCCGGCGATCCGACGGAAGTAACGATGACGCTCCCGACATCCCCTATGTGCTGCTCCGAGGTGTGAGGGGAAAGCCCTTCCTCCACAAAGGGCGAATGTTCGACAATCAGGTCCGCTATTTCATCGTCACGATGCCCATTCAGTAAAGACAACGGCTCGGCCGATATCGACAGGGTTATTTCCTGATCGAGTCGATTGGTCTCTTGGATCAGCTCAGTAGATTCGTGCAGCGGATCCTTCAGACCCTGTTGAAAGAAATCGACCGGCGCCTGAGCTATCAACATCTCGGGGACATCAAGCAATTCGATGGCCGGGTTCGGCCAGATGAGTGGCGGGGCCTCTCGAATCGGCGGAGCCTCATCGAGCCGCTCCCACGGCATCTCGTCAGAGGAAACCCTAGGTGCCTCAGTCGTGACAAGAATTTCGCCCTGAGGATGCGAGGAGGCATCGATTTCCAATGACGTCGCTTCGGCAGGAGACGACGGATGAGACACAAGAAGCTCGCCTGTTTGTATGTCGAAAAGAGAGGCAAACTGGAGCGCCACCGGGCTTGCCGGCGCAAGCTCTCGTACCTTGGCATAAAGCTGAGAGGGCTTCTTGGGATTGTCAGAGTCTGGAGTGTCAAGAAGAATGTCGATGGCCTTCCCCAATTCGGCCACCGCAGCTATGGCATCTCCCTTTTCATCGTGGACATGGGCCAAGAGTTCGAGGAACGGGACGCAACGGGGTCCGGCTACCAAATACTCTCGCAACAAGGATTCGGCCAGCCATAAGTCTTGTCGGTC
>JBBRRN010000059.1:0-11881 GCA_038200685.1 Nitrospirales bacterium | reverse complement strand
AGGATGCTGAAAAAACCGCCAGCGTTGTTCTCGTATCGTTCAGATCCTCAACGGGGACCCGGCCGTCTCATCACTCGGCGGCACGCACAGACTTGGTGCTCCTTATTCGGCGCACCCGTGCGCCCCAGAGGGTACGCCTTGGGCCTTCACTCGCTGTGCCTTGCCCGTGGAACAGCGCGTCTTGGCGCGACGAGGTTGGGCGGGTGAGAAGTCTGAACGTTTTGAGCATTCTGCTGGAGTGTCTTCCTGTTGCACCACACATGCGGATTTGTGAAATTCTCGCAGGCCAATATGGTTTTTCCGTAGCGCACTAAATATATGGCTATGAATAAGATAATGGTCAGAGCAGTCGGGTCTTCTGTCCTGCTGTTGGTTGTTCTCGTGGCCTTGGGGATTGGTTGGGGGCTTCAGAGCCAATCCTTTGCTGAGGAGGCCACAGATCTGTATTTCAAGACACCAGGGACTCCCGAGGGGCCGTCGGCCCCTTCTCCTCAAGAGACGGTCTACTCACGTTTTGGGGAAATGGATAGTCGGCTACTCGTGTGGTTCGTCACCCAGCTCCACACCTACTTCGGAGGATTTGTTCTCGCGTTGCCGATTTTTTGTGTATTGCTTGAATTTCTTGGGCTCAGGAGCAAAAATCCAGAACTTGCCATTCGCTATGACGGCCTTGCGCGGGATCTGGCAAAAGTCGCTCTCCTCGCCTTGTCGGTAACGGCTGTGGTCGGGAGCTGTATGCTGGGGATATTTCTCTATTTTTATCCCAGCTTCATGAAGTACATGGGGGGGACGTTCAAAACGTTTATGCCGGTCTACGCGTTTGTGTTTCTCGGAGAATCGCTGCTGCTCATCACCTATTACTATAGTTGGAGTCGGCTGACTGAACCGGCTTCGAAGTGGGCTCATGCCTCGATCGGTCTGTTGAGCAATCTCTTTGGGACAGCACTGCTGCTGTTGGCAAACGCATGGTCGGCTTTCATGATGGCGCCTGCTGGTGTCGATGCAAAGGGGCAGTTTTTAGGGAATGGATGGCACTTACTCCATTCGGCGCTGTGGAATCCACTAAATGTCCATCGCTTCCTGGCCAACATTATGTCCGGGGGCGCGGTGGTGATGGCATATGCCTGCTATCGGTTTTTTACCAGTAAGACTGAAAAAGAGAGCGCCTATTTCGACTGGGTCGGGCATATTTTTCTATTCGTCACGGTGATTGCATTGTTGCCGATGCCCTTTGCCGGCTATTGGTTGATGCGATCGGTCTATGCATTCAGCCAGAGCATGGGGGTGACGATGATGGGAGGGCTACTCACCTGGCTCTTTGTCGTGCAGGCCATTTTGATCGGCGTCCTTTTCCTTGGTGTCAACTTTTACCTTTGGCAGAGTATGGCGCGCCTTCGTGGCGGGGAGCGGTATCAGCACTATTACCAGGTGCTGCTCTCGGTGTTCATGGTGGCGTTGTTTGTGTGGCTGACGCCTCATACTGTTTTTATGTCGGCCAGTGAAGTGAAGGCGATGGGCGGAGCGTCTCATCCCGTGGTCGGCAACTACGGCGTGATGTCGGCAAAAAATGGCGCGGTCAACATCATGATTCTTGTGACCACCATGAGCTTTCTGTATTACCGTCGCGCCAATCGAACGATGGTCGTGCCCTGGGTCAAGAAAGGGAATATCCTCATCGGCGCGCTATTTTTCTTGGGGGCGGTCAACATTATCTGGCTTTCAGTCTATGGGTACTATCTGCCGGCGAAGCTCCGTGTCGGGCTGTCGACGCCGCAGGCTGTGACTACATTGACAGTCCTCGTGGTCGGGGTGATTATCAATCGTATGATGCTCAAGGGGGCGCTCCTTCACGGGCCGATTCAGTGGGGAAAGATTTCCCTCAGAGGCATGGCGGGTTTGTTTGGGCTCGCTGCGGCATTCACATGGGTCATGGGTCTCATGGGCTATATCCGTTCCTCCGGGCGGCTGGCATGGCACGTCAGTGAGTTGATGGCTGATGTCTCTCCTTGGGCCTTTACACCGGACTTTACGTTCGCGGCGAAGATGGTGACGCTCAACATGATGGTGTTCTGGGGAACGGTGCTCGTCCTGTTCTGGATGTCTCAGCGTGATCAGTCGCCTGCGATCGGAGAAGAGTTAGTCGAGGGAAATGCAAGGGTTCTGGCGCCGCCGCCGTCGTCGTCGCAAGAGGCCTAACATTCGAAAGGGGGAGGGGGTATGAGGCGAAAGGTGATGATCTGGAGATCTCTTGCGATCGTGTTGGCGGTGTGTGGAAGCGCCGTGATGCAGAGTGGGGTGACGGCCCAAGGCCAGTCTTTGGTTCTGGAGGATTTCCTGACGAAAGATGCAGAAGGATTTCCAGTGAATTGGGAGCATGAAAATCAACGAAGCCAGTCGAAGGGGCGGGATGCGTATAAGGTCCAGACAGAGGATGGTGTAAATTTTCTTGCGGTGAAGGATGCAGGGCAGCGGATCAAGAAAAAGAAGATCGATTGGGATCCCAAGGCCTTTCCTGTCCTCACGTGGCGCTGGCGCCTGCAAAAAGCGACGACGGATACTGAGCCAATTGCGGCAATCTATGCCTCGCTAGATACCGACCTGATGTTTATTCCCGTGTTTACGAAGTATGTCTGGAGTGCCACCAAGCCTGAGGGCACGCTGACCGAAGGTGGTATATTTAGCGGCTCGGAGATCGTGGTGCAAAGCGGCACGAAGGCTGTCGGGGAATGGTTCGAAGAACGTGTGAACGTCTACGAAGATTTCAAGAGGATTCACAAACATGAACCGGCTGCCAAGGCCTGGGGCATCTCGATCATCGCCGCATCCGGTGTTGAAATCGATTTTGGTTCGATGGTGGCGAGCGCCGGACGTTAGAGAAATGGACCGTAGTCAACATGGCCAACCCTGGCACGGAACAAGCTGCGCCCATACGGAGGGTGATCGATATCCTGTTCGGCCTAGCTGTGATGGGAACCGTCGGGACGCTTATTGGGGTCATTATGGGTGGCGGCATCATGCCGCTGGCGAGTGGGGTAGGGCTGATGCTCGGCGGTGTGAACGGCTTAATGGGGGGGCGGGGTTTCTTAGCGAGTATTTTGGTGGGAACTCTGCTAGGTGGGGCGCTCGCTTGGCTTATTGCCGGACCGGAGAGAGTATCTGTGGGTGCGGGGGCCGGCGCCGCGATGGGTGGATTTCTCGGTGTGCAGATTTCGATGTTGCTGGATATGCACGCGGCAAAGAAAAAAACTGCATCCGGAGGAGCATGAGACGCAATGGAAAATAAGGGAGTGCTTGTTGGCTCGATCGTGTTTGTCTTTGGAGCGTTCTTCCTGATGATCAGCTTGCTGGTCTATGAGTCCTATAAGGCGAAGCAGATGAAAGCGCTGGCTTCGTCGATCAAGACTGAAGCTCGACCTGCGCCGACCAGCGGCCCCTCGCTGGATTATTCCATGTATAAAACGAAAATAGGCGATGAGGGGCGAGAGATGGTTCAGGTTCCTGAAGGCCCATTCATCATGGGGAGTAAAGATGGCGACCCAGATGAGGTGCCGGAGCGGCAAGTGTTTTTAAGCGCATTCTATATCGATAGGAAAGAGGTGTCCCAAGAGGAATATGCCAGGTTTGCTAAAGTGACCAAGCGTTCGTTGCCCAAGATCGAAGTATTTGAAGACGATCAATCCAAGCTATTGCAGTCTGAATTTGCGGCGATGAGCATGTCATGGGACGAGGCGACGGCCTATTGCAAATGGGCGGGAAAGCGCCTCCCCACGGAGGCAGAATGGGAAAAAGCTGGCCGCGGTGAGGGAAGGCGAAAGTATGCGTGGGGTGATATCGCCAGGAATGGCCGTGCTAACGCGAACCTGGATGGAAGTGAAGATGGATATCGATATCTCGCGCCTCCCGGATCCTTTGAGGCAGGCAGAAGCCCCTATGGAGTTTATGATATGACAGGGAATGTTGCGGAATGGGTTGCAGATTCATACGATGAACATTATTACCAGAAAGCGCCCTTTCGTGATCCGAAAGGACCGGACCGTGCGGATTTGAAAGTCGTGCGCGGCGGGTCGTGGCGAGAGACCGAGCATACTGCGCGCCTATCCAAACGATTTGCCGCGAAAGCCTGGCGGACGGATATTACGATCGGGTTTCGCTGTGCGAACGATATGGAGGGCAGCGATAGTCCCGCGGCGTCATAACCGACATGCTTGAAACCAAATTCAAGGTCTTGTTTCTTCTTGCCATCCTTGCATTTGCTGCGATTCCTATCATGGGAATCCTTCGTGGCACGACGCTCACTCCGTTTGAGGCGCCTTCTGCCGATTCCACGGATTCGGCCCCATCGGAACCGCTTAATCCTTATCAGGCTTCTCGTGAAGAGCCTGTTACAGAAAAAATGATTTCGATTCCGGAAGGACCCTTCATCCGTGGGACCAATGAAGGTGGGTTTGATGAGCGGCCGCAACGTACGCTGGTGCTGGGTGCGTTTGCCATTGATCGCTATGAAACGACCAACTCTCAGTACCAGCAATTTGTCGATGCGACCGGGCATCGCAAATCTGGTCCTCCTGCTCGCTACGCCAAGAACATGAGCAAGATGTTGAGCATCAACCAGCCCGTGGTCTACGTATCATGGGAGGATGCGGAAGCCTATTGCCATTGGAAAGGGAAGCGGCTTCCAAGCGAGGCGGAGTGGGAAAAAGCCATGCGAGGATCGGATGGACGCTTGTGGCCTTGGGGTAATGTCGATCAGCCCAACGGAGCCAATTGGGCGAGGGTAGAGGATGGCCATGAAGTTTCCGCAATTGTCGGGACAGTTCAGACAGATAAGAGTCCGTACGGTGTGATGGATGGAGCAGGTAATGTCATGGAATGGGTAGATGATTGGTATGCGGAGCGCTACTACGAAGAGGCTCCGGATCAGAACTCCCCGGGCCCTGATCACGGCATATTTCGAGTGCTTCGTGGAGGAGGCTATGCTACCACGGGAGCCGATATTCGCATTACCAGCAGAAGCAAGCTGGTTCAGGACTTTCGCGATGAGACGATCGGGTTTCGTTGTGCTGTTTCTGATATGAAACCAGAGAAAAAGTAAACAGGAAAGCCATGCGAAACTTATAAGAAATCAAAGTAATAAAGAATGAGAAACACGGCCAAAAGTATATTGACAACCATTCCGACCAAAACTATAATATCGAACACTTTTGATTTTCGTTTCATTAAATTTCCTCTGATTTTTCGTGTGCGAGAAGGAATTTTGAATAACATACGGGTATCTATGTGTCAAGAAAGTCGTTGAGCTGACTCGGGACACATTGGTTGCATCAGGAAAGAAGGAGACGCGATGGCCACGGCAGCAGCACCACCAGATAGTGAGTTTAAGGTCAAAATTGGCAAGATGATTTTTTACATCACCTGTGCGGTGGGTCTGTGGTTTTTTTATTGGTTCGCTGGAATTCAGTGCCCCTGCTAAGCAGAGCCACTGCAGCATGTATGAGGCCTAGGGAGGGAGTGCGATGGGGATGACAATCGTGTATGTACTGGTGTCGTTAGTAGTGTGCATTTCCTATTTTCTCGCAGTAGACCATTTTTTGATGGACTCACAGGGACTGGACTTCTGGTATCTATTCCGGAAGTAGGCCATGTGGGTCATTTTACGCTGAGCCGGAATGGCAGATATTGGTTATGAGTTTTTTCTAGAATGCTCCAAGGAGGTATTTCATGGGACGTGTAGCCGGGAAGAAGTTATTTTCAATCATGGCGCTTTGCGCGATGGTTGGTCTTCTCCTGCTTCCCATCGCTGTATCGCTTCCGTCGCTGGCCATGGGCGCAGATGCCCCTGATGCGGTGAAGAAGGATGGTGAGGCGAAAGTCGAGAAGGGACGAGACGTCTATTATAAGACGGAAGGTATTGTCGTCGGCGCTCCTGCTCCAAAGACAGTCGATGGCCCTCGGGACTATCCGCGATACAATTTCGAAAGCCGTGTGTTGCTCTGGTTTGCAAACCAGCAGCACCTTTACTACGGAAGCTTTGTGCTTGCAGTGCCGATCTTCTGTATGGTGATCGAGTTCATGGGGGTAGTGACAAAAGATAAAGCGATGGCGAAGCGGTATGACCAACTCGCCTATGACTTTATCAAGATCAGCCTGACAGCCTACTCATTGACCGCGATTCTTGGCGGTATTCTGATCTTTACCTTCCTGACGCTCTATCCCGCATTCTTCGGCTACTTATCCGGCATCTTCCGTCCGGTCATGCATATCTATGCGTTGATGTTTGTCGCAGAGAGCGGAACCCTCTACATCTACTACTACGGTTGGGACAAGATGAGAGAGGGGTTCCTCAAGTGGATTCACTTGAGCATGTCCGTGATCTTGAACGTCATCGGTACCTTGCTTATGTTCCTGGCAAATTCCTGGATCGGCTTCATGATGTCACCGGCCGGCGTTGATGAGCAGGGCCGATATCTGGGAAACATTTGGCACGTCATTCATACCGCTCTCTGGAATCCACTTAATGTGCATCGTATCTTGGGAAATATGGCGTTCGGAGGCGGTGTTGTGGCGGCTTATGCGGCGTATAAGTTCTTGGCCTCCAAAACTGATGAAGATCGCGCACATTATGACTGGATGGGATATATCGCCATGGCGCTTGGCGTGGCATTTCTGATTCCCTTGCCGTTCGCTGGCTACTGGCTGATGCGGGAGGTATACGCCTATCGCCAGCAGATGGGAATTACACTCATGGGCGGTCTCCTGGCCTGGCTCTTCATTATTCAGGCCACCATGATCGGCATCCTTTTCTTGAGCACGAACTATTATCTCTGGCAGGCGCTTGGCCGGATGCGTGGTGCGGAAAAATATCAGCGCTACATTAAGTACCTCGTATTTGTTCTCTGCTGTGGCTTTCTGGTGTTCATTACCCCGCACACGATTGTCATGACTCCAGCTGAGCTTAAGGCTATGGGAGGCCAGCAGCACCCGGTGTTGGGAAACTACGGGGTAATGTCGGCCAAGAATGGTGGAATTAACGTGATTATCACCACCACCATTCTGAGCTTCGTCTGGTACATGCGAGGCAATAAAGTCTCAACGGTATCCTGGTCAAAATTCGGTAACATTTTCATGGGTGTCTTCTTTGGATGCGCCTATGTGAATATTATCTGGCTCGCGATCTACGGGTATTACATCCCGGCAAACGTACGGGTAGGTCTGTCAGTGCCTCAAGTCGCAACAACACTGTCCTGCCTCTTCTTCATGTTTGCGCTGAACACCGCCATGATGAAGGGTGCCAAGCAGATGGGGGCGATTGAATGGGGGAAGATATCTGTTCGATCGCAATATGCGTTGATTATGCTCGCAACAGCCTTTACTTGGATGATGGGATTGATGGGGTACATCCGTTCCTCGGTCAGATTATTCTGGCACGTGAATGAGATTATGCGTGATAACTCGCCTTGGGCTTATACGCATACGGTGGGTTTTGCAGCAAACATGATCTCATTTAATGTGCTGTTCTTCTGGGTGAGCATCCTATTCGTCTTCTGGCTGGGAAGCCTTGGGATGAAGAAGGCGCCTGTTGAGGCAAAGGCAGGGGTTCCAGGCGGTGCACCCCAGCCGGCTGGTGGCCACTAATCATCTTTAAGGATCTTGGCTGGGGGAGTGGAGGCACCGGACAAGGGCCTCTCTCCAACCCGAAATTCAGGAGGTTACATTCGTGGGCGATCTAGTAAAAGAAGCTGTATCAATAGGATGGCCGCTATTCGCGCTTCTCGCCTGTCTCTTTGTCTATTCCTTGGTATCTGTTAAAGATGCTACTGCAAGGAAGCGCTCGTTGTTCAAGCTCTTAATCGGTATGCTCTCCGCATTCTTACTGATGATGGCAATTGCACATTATAAGGGAAGCTTTTACGAAGCAAATCGGATGCTTCCGGTTTCCTTAGTTCTCATCACTACGACCTGCTTCATGATGGGGATCTATTTCCCCAATCACGCCGCATTGTTCAAGATCGGTGGGTTCATGTTTCTTGTTGCTGCCGGTCTATCGGGGTATGGGAACTGGTTGCCGCAGGTCGAAGGAGGATTCCCTCCCTTAGAGGTGAAACTGGACTTTAGTTCTATGAGCTCCCAGGCACTTGCCGACGAAGGTGAGAAAATCATTTTCGGCGGAATTGGAAAGAACAAAGAGCAGGGGGCGGTTGGCAAAGGTCAGTGTCCACTCTGTCATGCGTTCCATGCAGGGATGTTGGGTGAACGTGCGCCCAACTTGCAAGGCCTTCCAGGGCGAGCAGGCAAGGAACGATTAGAGGATCCAAAATATAGTAAAGGCAAGGCGGCTGGCAGGGACTATGCCCAAAAAGAAGCATTTCCCGGCGCCGGGACTGCTGAAAGTGGCCAAGAATATATTGCAGAATCCCATGCCTGTCCAAGCTGTTATGTCGTTGCGGGTTATGGCGTGAAGGGGACGAACGATAAAGAAAGCCCCATGCCGCCTATTCACAAGCCACCAATCTCATTGAGCCTTCCTGAATTAGCAGCCGTGGACACCTGGCTGTATCTTCGTGAAGGAATTGATGCTCCGTCATACGAAGAGATTATTAAATCGTACGAGAAGTTTGTTCCCGAAGCTGACCGGCCTAAACAACAGGAAGATAAGCCGGCAGGCGCGAGTGATCTGATGGCGGATGGAACGGAGACGGTAGATGTGATTTTTCAAAAAGCGACGTGCGTGGCCTGCCATACGATCCCCGGTATACCAGGAGCGAAAGGAACGATTGGTCCTGTGCTTGAAGAGGGGACGAATGCCTTGCTTCGCATGAAGGATAAAGACTATAAGGGATCGGCAAAGACTGTTCCAGACTACATCATGGAGTCGATCGTTTCACCTAGTGCATACGTGGTGAAGCCATTTCCTGACAATACCATGCCAAAGGTATTTGGCCAAAAGTTGAGCGCGGGGGCTATGAAAAAGATCATTGATTATCTGTCACAAGTGAAGGCGGGATCGCCACCACCGAAGGTTTCATGATCTTGGCTACCCATTTCTTTTATCGAGTAAACGGAGTTCGCCGATGAAAGCATTAATGTCAGTTGCGGCACTTGCAGGGGCAGCTGGAATTCTCTTGCTTGCCGGAATGATCGTGGGCATCGTTCCGTCAAATTACGTACGCCTGATTGAAGGGTATATGCCGGTCCAAGTGATCGCGGAACTCACACTGTTCGTGGCGGGCTTTACAGGGCTTAGTTATATGATGGCAGCCATGGGAATGGCGTTTCCACGATTTTGGCAAGGAATTCTTTTTTGGGCATTCATTCTCCTTTATTTGAAGTTTCGTATCTATCCGCCGATTCCATTTAGCGTTCGCGCCATGTATGGGACGGTCTCTCTCGTGGCCATCTTTATGTGGGTGTCTGCGAACGAAGAAGATTGGAACAAATTTAAGCGACCGATCATGAATGTCTTGGATGCCAAGACCGGGGGTACCAAGGTATTGCGTATTGCATATGTGGTTATTATCCCACTCCTGATTGGAGGATTTTCATACAACGCCATGGTCCCGAAATCCGAGGAGCCCATTGAGTTGCGAACGGTGCATCCAGCCCCACCCGCAAGCACCAAAGTGCATGGCAAGACATATACATTGCAGACCTCACAGAACCCCTATCGGGTCAATCCTGAAGGGAAATACGACCAGGAGTATAGCAACGCCAATATTGTGGAACAGGGGATGGGCCGCTTGATGAAGCCGAATGCCAACCCTTGGGATAAGGATGCGCAAGGATACCTCAAATATGTGCGTGAGGGCGGAGAGATTTTCTATCAAAATTGCCACTTCTGCCATGGCGATAATTTAAACGGACGTGGTCTCCATGCCTTCGCATTCAATCCGATTCCCGCAAACTTTACTGATCCAGGTACGATCGCGCAGTTACAAGAAACATTCATCTTCTGGCGTGTATCCAAGGGTGGAATCGGCTTGCCAAATGAAGGGTTCCCCTGGGCCTCTGTGATGCCACCATGGGAACAGCATTTGACTGTCGATGAAATCTGGAAAGTCGTCTTGTTTGAATATTGGCACACAGGGTATTACCCGAGAACCTGGGATTAGAGTTCATCGAGTTTATAGCCAACCTGGATTTATGACATGAGGGAAGCGATGAAGAATTCGATAAGGCTGAAGGCTGGGGCATTCCTCACGACTGCCTTCGGAGTGATCCTGGTCTCTGGAATCACCGGAGGCTTGACCTTTGCCGCAGAGACTCTTCCTGCGGGCTTTAAGAAGGGTGAATTAGCGGCTGAGCCTTCTGCAGATATGATTGAGGCAGGAAAGCGGGTCTACTTCACCAAGTGCGTCTGGTGTCACGGGGTCGATGGAGCGGGCGACGGGCCCGGTGCCGATCGTCTCTGGCCGCGTCCCCGCAACTTTAACCAGGGGACGTTTAAGATTCGGCACACGGCCAGCGGAGAGTTGCCTTTATTCGATGCCAAGAAACCTACTCCTGGCCAGAACGATCTATTTGAAACTGTGACGCACGGTCTGCCAGGTTCCGCGATGCCTTCGTGGGAAGGCATTCTGACGGAAGAGCAACGGCTTCAAGTGTTGTCATTCGTCACCACCCAGCTTGTGAAAGATCGAAAATTTACGGACAAGCAGTCAGAGAGTCAGAGTATATTGCAGCTGGGCGATCTGAAGCCGATTCCTGCGACAGAGGAAAGTTTGAAAAAGGGAGCAGAACTCATTGTCGAAAAGAAGTGTGTCGAGTGTCACGGCGCCGATGGCCGTGGCGACGGCAATGCGTTCAATCTCAAAGACGATTGGGGTTTTTCAATACAGCCAGCCAACTGGCACAAGTGTTGGAACTTCAGAGGCAGCCGGCAAGATCCCTATAACGTCAAGAACATCTTCCGAACGTTTTCAACCGGAGTCAACGGTACTCCGATGCCGTCGTTCGCTGACAATACCACGGTCGAAGAGCGGTGGCACATTGCGAACTTTGTGAACTCACTCTGTGAACGTGAGGCAGATGGAACACCCCTCTCGATCGATCAATTGACAGACAAACCAAAGGTGAACTTTGTATTGTCCTCGGGGCTGGTCCTGGGAAACGGAGAGATTCCAGCAGATCCTGAAAATGAACTCTGGCAGAAGCGGGCCAGGAGAATTATCGCGATGGGTGGCCAGATCACCCATAAGCCAAGGAACTTCGTCAACCGGATCGACGACATTTGGGTGAAGTCGCTCTACAACGATAAACATGTCGCATTCATGTTCCAGTGGGACGATCGTACGAAAAGCGTCGCCGAAGGCAAGTTGCCCTGGCCTCCAACCTCCGTCAATATCGATGTCAAGGAGCAGGATCCGAAGACCGGTGAAGAGGGCTCCATTGCCTCACGTCAGAATAACTACACGGTCTACAACGATGCGGTCGCCATCGAAACTGCTGTGAAGTGGAAGGAGCTTCCCTCACCGATTAAGCCGCGGTATCTGTTTGGCAGCAACGAGCAGTTCCCGATGGACATTATGAAATGGGAGGCCGATGGGTCGCTCCGCGCTTTCAAGGGTACTGGATGGGATAAGGACTTTGAAGAGCGGGACAACTACGAAGAAAGCAGTAAATTACTATTTTCTGAGTGGAAGAATGGCCGCTGGACGGTAATCATTCAGCGTCCGTTAGGCAACAAAAAAGATCAAGATTACGACGAAGATACCTTCTTCGAATTGGGGCAGTACATTCCCACAGTGTTCTTTGCTTGGGATGGACATAATGGAGATGCAGGGAGAAAGATGGCAGTCTCGGCTTTTTACTATACCTTCCTGGAGCCGCCGACACCTCGTGAAGCCTATATCTATCCAGTTGTGATTGCGTTTGGTGTGGTGCTTCT